>NZ_JAVDPZ010000004.1:0-203297 GCF_031453995.1 Nitrobacter vulgaris
GCTCCGCCAAACGCTAATCCCAGAAACCGGCGGCCAAACCGGCGGCCAGACTGGCCCATCGACATCTTCATGCCGCTCGCGCTCCTTGTCATAAATAAACCCTAAACAAGCCCCTAAGCAGTTCCCGCCGAGGACGAGCCTGCTGCTCCTCTGACGCTTCCGCAAACAGCCTGCGCGCCGTTTAGCTAGAATGCGTCCAAAGCCGCCCCTCTCAAACCATAATTTGTCGCGCCTCGCAAGGACCAAGGACAGCGAGTTGAGCGATGCTTAAAACGGCCGTGCGGCGCGTGGGCTATAAACGCATCGGGCCGACGACGCGGAGCGAAACACAGGGTTCACGGCAGGACGCCGCTTGACAGGCGGATTGTCCGATGTAGGCACAGGCTCGGCCGCTTCGCAGATTCGGCCGTGGTTCGGGCTAATCCGGGCCGGGACCGCCTTCAAGGCGCCGTCATTGACCGTCAGGCGGCGAGGCATGGTCGAAAGCAGGGGATCGACCCGGATGGAGCCTTCTAAACAACATATGAGATATGCATTCCCGCGCATGGCGGCTCGGCGGCAGCCGCTCCGCGCTTTGGCGGGCTTCGCCGCCGCACTTCTTGTGGTCGGCTTTACCAGTGCGGCCGTGGCCCAGGGAGCCGTCAAATCTGTTCATGGCGATTGGCAGATCCGCTGCGATACTCCTCCCGGAGCGAAGGCCGAGCAATGTGCCTTGATCCAGAGCGTGGTGGCGGAGGATCGCTCCAATGCCGGCCTGACCGTGATTGTGCTCAAGACTGCCGACCAAAAAAGCCGGCTGATGCGCGTGGTGGCGCCGCTCGGCGTGTTGCTGCCCTCCGGCCTAGGGCTGAAGCTCGACAACGTCGACGTTGGCCGCGCCGGTTTCGTGCGCTGCCTCCCAAACGGCTGTGTCGCCGAGGTCGTTCTGGACGACAAACTGCTTGGGCAATTGCGCAGCGCAAAGACGGCGACATTCATCATCTTCGAAACACCCGAGGAAGGCATTGGCTTTCCACTCAGCCTGAACGGGCTCGGCGAAGGTTACGACAAGCTGCCCTAGAGCCCGATCTGAAGCTCGCCTCGGCGAGTAGCGCGACGCCACTCGAGAAGTTCGGCAGAAAAAGCCTCCCATCTGGCGGTAATCATACCTATCTTGAACTTCTGTCCGCCTGAACCATACGGAACGGGCACGTTGCATCCGGAGTTCGCATGACCAGCCCCACTAGCACATCTCTGCTCGAACGCGCGGATCTCGACCGCGATTCCGTACGCAACGAAGTTGCGCGGGGCCTCAAAGGCGCGGACGATGGCGAACTGTTTCTCGAATATAACCAGAGCGAAGCTCTGATGTTCGATAACGGCCGGCTCAAGCAGGCGACCTATGATACCTCGCAAGGCTTCGGCCTTCGCGCGGTCAAGGACGACGCCGTCGGCTACGCCCATTCGTCCGACGTTTCGCTGCCCGCTCTGATCCGCGCCGCCGATGCCGTCGGCGCCGTGCGCGGCGGCTATCAGGGCACTTTCGCGGCCGCTCCCTCCCATACTAACGTACGGCTTTACGGCGATGACAATCCGCTCGATGGCCTCGGCTTCGAGACCAAGGTCAAGCTGCTTGCCGAAATCGACGCCTATGTCCGCGATAAGGATCCGCGGGTGCGTCAGGTGTCCGTCAGCCTCGGGGCGACATGGCAGGTCGTTGAAATCATGCGGCCGGACGGCGAAAGCTACCGCGATGTCCGTCCGCTGGTGCGAGTGAACATCTCCGTCGTCGCCGGACAGGGCGACCGGCAGGAAACCGGCAGCCAGGGCTATGGCGGCCGCGAAGGCTACGCCCGCTTCATCGAGACCAAAGCGTGGCGGTCAGCGGCGGAGGGCGCTATCCGTCAGGCGCTGATCAATCTGGAATCGATCCCTGCGCCCGCCGGCGAGATGGACGTGGTGCTCGGCCCGGGCTGGCCCGGCGTGATGCTGCACGAAGCGGTAGGACACGGCCTCGAAGGGGACTTCAACCGCAAGAAGACCTCCGCTTTCGCGGGGCTGATGGGTCAGCAGGTCGCGGCCAAAGGCGTCACCGTGGTCGACGACGGCACCATTTCGGCCCGACGCGGCTCCCTTTCCATCGATGACGAGGGCACGCCGACCAACCGCACCGTGCTGATCGAGGACGGCATCCTGGTCGGTTACATGCAGGATCGTCAGAACGCGCGGCTGATGGGAATGAAGCCGACCGGCAATGGCCGCCGTCAGGACTATGCCCACGTACCGATGCCGCGAATGACCAACACCTATATGCCGGCGGGCGATCGCGATCCGGCGGAAATCCTCGCGTCGGTGAAGAACGGCATCTATGCGGTCAATTTCGGCGGCGGCCAAGTCGACATCACCTCGGGCAAATACGTGTTCCAATGCACCGAGGCCTACCTGATCGAGAACGGCAAGATCGGCGCTCCGCTGAAAGGCGCCATGCTGATCGGCAACGGGCCAACCGATTTGCACCGCATCACCATGGTCGGCAACGATGTCGCGCTGGACGACGGCGTTGGCACCTGCGGCAAGAACGGTCAGGGCGTACCCGTTGGCGTCGGTCAGCCGACCTTGCGAATGGAGCGAATAACGGTCGGAGGAACGGGCGGATAACGCGGATACGTCCGCATCCGCCGCGACGCCCATGGCGCCAATGCTCCAGATGTTGTTTTGACGCGCTTTCTTCACGCGAACTGGAATCCACTTCGCTCGAATACGCGATAGCCGCCTGCGACATGAGCAAATGGCGACGCCCATCTACATCAAGGATTGCCGTCAGTACGGCCATCCGCCAACTGGCGGCTCGCGGTCGTAAGTCGTTGTTCCGGGCGACGAACACGCGCGTGTGAACCATATTTCCGCTATTCGCTTGAACCCGAACCCATCATCAGGAACCTAATCGTACAGGTCGCGTTTTTGTTTCTGACTGTGCGTTGGTGGGTATGATGCCGATCTTCCGTTATTTTGTGGTGATGGGTTGCTGCCTTGCAGGCTTGCTTTTTGTCGCTGGTTTGCTGTGGCCCAGTGATCACGTGGAGATTGCTGATAACCGCCCGGCTGCCATAAACGTGGCAGCGTCAACGGCAGAATCCGGATCTGCGAGCCAAGCATCGGCCGCAGGGCAGGCGGTTCTCAATACAATAGATAATTGGCGCCGATCGGAGAAACGTTTCGAGCGGGCGAAGCAACATCCTCATCCTGTCGTCTATCCGAACGTCGCCACGCTGGCGCCAACCCCTGATCGTCTGCAGTGGGAGCGCCACCTCCGTTATCTGCCGGCGGACCACGTCTATGAAGCGCGGGCGGAAATGCCGAAGGAAGCGACCGCGGAACGGTCCAAGGTCGCCGCGAAGCCAGCGACGCGTAAGCATATTGCCCATGCCCGTCCGGCAAGGATCGCGCAAGAGGCCGAGCGCCCGCGCTATGCCCGCAACGCTGCGTGGAATCCGTTCGGTCTGTTCGACTGATGCCGGCGGCCTCGCGAGCCCGCCGTTATCGCAATAGCCACCGGAAGGCGCGGCGCAATTCGTCCGTGCCATTGCGATCGTACCATCGGCCATGGGCCAGAATAATCCGCTCCGGATTCCAGCCGATCATGGTTTCCACGGCAAACCTCAACCGCGCCTTGTCGCGATAGGATGCACGCATGTCGCGCGGCATCGATCCGTTCGGGTCCTGCGCGCAGCCGAGCCGCGTCAGCCAGCGCATGAAAACTGAGTTCAGCTTGTGAGGCTCGAAATTCTCGATCAGATCGGTCACCACCAGCGTCCGGCTCCGGCGATGAAAGAAAACGACTTCCGTCATGTAGCTGCCCTCGACCGGAAGCGTCGCCACGCTGCTGTCCCAGGGGTAACCCCGATCCCGGTCAAGCGCTTGGCAATCGAAATCGATACGGCTGCCTGCCTGCTCGCGGATGCGCGGCGCGAGATAGACCTCGGTATCAATAAAGGCGTTGTGCCAGTCCGGAATCCACCAGTAGTGGATCCGGTTGGGTCCGATGACCCAGCGCGGCCGACCGAGGCCTTCGACACTCCGCTTGAGTTCGGGCGTCAGCCGCGTCGGCGAATGGACAAGCAAATCGCTCCCGATGCGGATGACTGTCATGCGGGTCGAGAACGGCATTTTCAGCAAAGGCGGGCCGAAGAGGATCGTCGGACCATCGACGATCCAAACGTCGTCGGCGACGCGCTTAAGCGTGTCGAGCGGCGGATAGGTCGCGGGCGTATCTCGTTCCATGGCACGACTGTCCAGCGCATCCCAAAACTGACCAATCTTCGGGCAAGATTACGCTCACCCAACGGACAAGAACAAAGTTTGATCCAGCGAACGACGGCTTCGTGAAGCCGGAATTGAAGTCCATTCTCTCCCGCGCGGTTGTCAACCGACCGACCGCGATAATTCAGAGCATGATCCCGAGAAGTAGAAACCGGTTTTCGGACAAGATCATGCTCAGTCAAAGAATCAAAAGAGTTTGATTTCAACGCAGCTGAATCGACCTTTAGGGTTCAATCGTTATTGTCTGATGGAGACATCATGAGCTGGCTTCCTTCCAACGACCCCACCCTCGGCGATCCCAAATCCTGCGATGCGCTCGAACTTGTCATCGTGCCGCGCACCCGAGATCTCGGCGACGGATTCGCCGTGCGCCGGGCGCTGCCTCATGGCAGGCGACAGATGGTCGGCCCGTTCATCTTCTTCGACCATTTCGGTCCGGTGCAGTTCGTCTCCGGCAAGGGCATGGACGTGCGGCCGCATCCGCATATCGGACTGGCCACCGTCACTTACCTGTTCGACGGCAGCATCATGCACCGCGACAGCGAAGGTAACATCCAGGAAATCCAGCCGGGCGCCATGAACCTGATGACCGCGGGTCGCGGCATCGCACATTCCGAACGCACGCCCGACGCGCAGCGTGCCAGCGGGCAGATGATGCTCGGCCTGCAAAGCTGGATAGCGCTGCCGAACGACAAGGAGGAGATCGCGCCGTCCTTCCAGCACTACGGCGCTGCCAGCCTGCCAACGGTGCAGGACAAGGGATTCCGCGCCCGTATCATCGCCGGCCGTTCGTTTGGCGCAACCTCGCCGGTCGAGATGGTGTCACCGTGGTTCTACGTCGAGGTCGCTCTCGAGGCCGGCATGAGCGTGCCGCTCGACGCGGACCACGAAGAGCGCGCGATCTATATCGTTGACGGCGAGATCGAGATCGCGGGCGACCGATACGAAGCGCCGCAGCTGCTGGTTTTCCGTCCCGGCGACCGCATCACGGTACGCGCGACAAAGCCGGCGCGTATGATGTTCCTCGGCGGCGACGCGCTCGAAGGACCGCGGCACATCTGGTGGAATTTCGTCTCCTCGAGCAAGGAGCGTATCGAACAGGCAAAGCAGGACTGGAAAACCGGCCACTTCGCACCCGTGCCGAACGAACACGAGTTCATTCCGCTGCCGGAAAACTGATCTTTATGTTGACGCGTTTTCGTTACGCGAACAGGTCACCACTTCGCTTGAAAACGCTATGGCCTACACCGGCAAGCCGTTCGCCTGTGCCAGTTCCTTGAGCGACACCTGCGGCCGTGCGCCGATGTGCTGAATGACCTCTGCCGCGGCGAGCGCGCCGAGCCGCCCCGCGTATTCGTGGCTCGCGCCGCGCACCAGCCCAAACAGGAAACCGGCGGCGAACAAATCGCCGGCTCCCGTGGTGTCGACCAACGTGTCGATGGAGCACGCCGGGACCGCCGTTGTTTCATCCTTCGTCACGACGACGCAGCCCTTCTCGCTGCGGGTGACAATGCCGAGCGCAATGTCCTCGCGCAATTGCGCCAGCGCCGTTTCGAAGTCGGAGGTCTGGTAGAGCGAATGCAGTTCGGTCTCGTTGGCGAAGATCAGATCGACGGCGCCGCTTCGCATCAGTTGCAGAAATTCGTCCCGGTAGCGATCGACGCAGAACGCATCCGATAAGGTTAGCGCGACTCGTCGCTTGGCGTCATGCGCGATCTGCGATGCCTTGAGAAACGCCTCCTTGGCGGCTTTGGGGTCCCACAGATAGCCCTCGAGATAGAGGATCGACGCGGCGGCGACGGTGTCCGGGTCGATGTCCGCCGACGACAGATCCTGAGCCGCGCCAAGATAGGTATTCATGGTGCGCTCGCCGTCCGGCGTCACCAGTATGTAGGAACAGCCGGTGGCGGAGCCGTCGGATGCTGGCGGCGTATCGAAGGCCACCTTGGCGGCGCGAATATCATGGGTATAGAGACGGCCGATTTGATCGTCCTTCACCTTGCCGACATAGGCGGTGCGAGCCCCGAACCCCGCAAGACCGACGATGGTATTTGCGGCCGAGCCGCCCGACATCTCGGTCGCGGGTCCCATGTCGGCATAGATCGAGGCCGCGCGCGCCTCGTCGATCAACGCCATGCCGCCCTTGGTCATGCCGTGGGCGGCGAGAAAGCCCTCATCGGTCCGCACCAGAACGTCGAAAATCGCATTGCCGATCGCAAGCACGTCGTATTTCGCTGCAGTCATTAAGAATATCCTGTCGCGGCAATTGCGGGAAAGCGAGGATCCGGTCAGACTCCTGACCCGTGAAGGTGCCGCGTATCACGGCACCTCCATGCCATCAAGCACGGTACGGCTAACCTCGCCATGATCCGCTCCGTCCTCAAAGTCTCCTCAGGCACCCTGGCCTCGCGGCTGCTTGGTTTCGCGCGCGATGCGCTGACCGCGGCGCTGCTCGGCGCGGGCCCGGTCGCCGACGCTTTTCTGATGGCGTTTCAACTCATCAACGTGATCCGCCGGATGCTCGGTGAAGGTGCCCTGAATGCGGCGCTGGTGCCGGCGTGGATGCGCCTGCGCGACGGCAGCGGCCTTGCCGCCGCATCGGCCTTCGCCGGCAACGTGCTCGCAACCGTGAGCGCGATGCTGATTGCGCTGGCCGTGATCGCCGGCGTGGCGATGCCGCTTCTCATGAGGGTGCTCGCGCCGGGTTTTGTCGGCAGCGAGAGCTTGCAACTCGTCGTCACCGACGCACGGCTGATGCTGCCCTATCTCGCTTTCGCAGGTCCCGCGACCGTCATCATGAGCCTGCTGAACGCCCGGCATCGCTTCGCGATCACCGCGTTCTCGCCGCTGCTGTTCAATGTCGCCCTGATCCTCGTCGCGGTGCTGCTGCTGTCGTTGCATCAGGACTCACATTTTGCCGCAGTGGTGATGGCGACAACCGTCGGCGCCGCGGGATTGCTGCAACTCGCGGTGCTTGCGCTCCTGACCCGCCGCGACGATCTCGCAAGTCCCTTACGAATATCGCTCGATCCCGGAATGCGGGATTTTGCCCGTAAGGCCGTCCCCGGCATGATCGCGAATTCAGGGCCGCAACTGCTGATCTTAGCCGGCGCAATCGTCGCGTCGACATCGCCGTCGGCCGTGTCGTGGCTTTACTTCGCAAACCGCCTGATCGAGTTGCCGCTGGGAATGATTGGCGTCGCCATCTCCACCGTGCTGGTGCCCGAAATGACCCAAGCCCTCAACAAGGGCGACAGAGCGGCGATGGTCAATGCCGAGTCACGCGGGATCGAACTGGCGGGAGCTCTCGCCTTGCCCGCGGCGGTCGGCTTGATCGTCCTCAGCGAGCCGATCGTGCGGGTGCTGTTCGAGCACGGCGCGTTTACCGCGGCCGACACGAGCGCAACGGCGCTCGCGCTGGGCTGTCTGGGCTTCGGCCTTCCCGCCTATGTGCTGATCAAGGCGCTGTCTCCGGCGTTCTTCGCACGCGGCAATACAATGACGCCGCTTATGGCCACACTGAAGGGCGTGGCGGTCGCGATGGTACTCGCGTTCGTATTCGGACGGCTGTTCGGGGTCGCAGGAATAGCTGTCGCCGTCGCGCTCGGTGCATGGAGCAATGCGGTGAGCCTCGTCCGCAGCATTGCTGGTACTTTTGGATTTTCTATCGATGCCGAAGCGCGCCGGCGTCTGCCGCGCATCGGGCTGGCGGCGCTCGTGATGGGCGGCGTTTTGTGGTTCGCTGGTCGGCTACTATACCCAATGTCCAGCGTGCACGGGTTGCTCCAGGCCGCCACGCTGGTCGTCCTGATCGCCGCAGGCGTCGTGATCTACGGCCTGCTGCTGTTGACGTTCAGGGTCATCGATCGGAACGACATACAAGCCGCGCTGATGCGATCGCGATCCGGCGACTTGCGCGCTTAGATTCCGCGTGGCAATGGACGGCGCGCCGGACCGAAGGCATGAGCCCCGCGTTTCGCCGCATGTTTCCGAATCGCGCGCGGGCAAGCAGGAACCAAACGATGATGACACGGGTTTTTTCAGGCGTTCAGCCGACCGGCAATCTGCATCTCGGCAATTATCTCGGCGCCATCGTTAATTTCGTAAAATTGCAGGCCGACCACGAGTGTCTCTATTGCGTGGTCGATCTTCATGCCATCACCGTGCCCGTCGCCGTCTGGGGCGGGCCCAATGAGCTCCGCCGCGCTACCCGCGAAGTGACGGCAGCCTTTATCGCAAGCGGGATCGATCCGAAGCAGCACATCATCTTCAACCAAAGTCAGGTGGCCGGGCACGCCGAATTGACGTGGGTGCTCAACTGCGTGGCGCGGCTCGGCTGGCTCAACCGCATGACCCAGTTCAAGGAAAAGGCCGGCAAGGATCGCGAGAACGCGTCGGTCGGGCTTTACGATTACCCGGTTCTGATGGCGTCGGATATCCTGGTCTATCGCGCGACGCACGTTCCGGTCGGCGAGGATCAGAAACAGCACCTCGAACTCAGCCGCGACATCGCGCAGAAATTCAACAACGACTTTTCGGAGTCGATCGCCGCCAACGGTCATGGCGACACATTTTTTCCGCTGCCGGAGCCCGTGATCACGGGGCCTGCGACGCGGGTGATGAGCCTGCGCGACGGCACCAAGAAAATGTCCAAGTCGGATCCGTCCGATTATTCGCGCATCAATCTGACTGACGACGCCGATGCCATCGCGCAAAAGATCCGTAAGGCCAAGACCGATCCGGAACCTCTGCCGTCGGAGGAAAAGGGGCTGGAAAACCGCCCCGAGGCCGACAACCTGGTCGGCATCTATGCGGCGCTCTCAGGGAAGCCCAAATCCGCGCTCCTCGCAGAGTTCGGTGGCGCGCAGTTCTCGAGCTTCAAATCCAACCTCGTCGATCTCGCGGTCGCAAAGCTATCGCCGATCGCTCGCGAGATGAAACGGCTCACCGACGATCCGGCCCATGTCGACCAGATTCTGATCGAGGGCGCCGAGCGTGCCAGCGTGATCGCATCGGAGACCATGGACGCGGTGAAGGACATCGTCGGTTTCATCCGCGGGCGCTAAAGCCTTTCCGTTTGCGAACCGATATCCACTTCGCTCGAAAACGCTATAGTATGTCGCGGTCCGGAACCTGCTTGTCGAGGCAGCCGGTGCCGTGGCAGCATAGCGACGGGTTGCTGATTCAGCATCGGGACATGCATGAGCGCACAACGTCGAAGCTACGAGAGCGGTCACAAGCCAAAATATCTGGTCGTGGTCGATGACAGCGCTGAATGGGATCGCGCCGTTTATTACGCCAGCCGCCGCGCCATCCGCGTCGGCGGAGGCATCGTGATGTTGCGGGTGGTGGAGCCGGAAGACCGCAATCAGGAATGGCTCGGTGTCGCCGAAGTGATGCGGGCTGAGGCCTACGAAGGTGCGGATGCGGCGCTCGAGCGCGCCTCCGGCCGAGCCAACGGGATCGCCGCGATTACGCCTGAACGAATCATTCGCGAAGGCGATCCGCTTGAACAAATTCTGGATGTCATCGAGAAGGACGTGGATATTTCGATGCTGGTGCTCGCCGCCGCCGGCGGTCCCGAAGGTCCCGGCCCGATCATCACGACGCTGGCCAAGACCGCTGGAAACTTTCCGATTCCAGTGACGATCGTGCCCGGCACCCTGACGAACGACGCGATCGACGCGCTGTCCTAGAGCATGATCCCGAAAAGTGGGAACCGGTTTTCGGATAAGATCATGCCTAATCAAAGAAGGGTGATTCCACGAAGTCGGATCAGGCTCCAGGCTATTTCCGTCCATTCGGCCGAGGAACGGCTGCCCCGCCGGCGCCCTTGATCGTGCCTTCGTGATCGCTATCTGCTAGAGAACCCACGCGCCGGCCTTGAACCGGCGGCGACGGAGAGATCGATGTTCATTCAGACCGAAGTCACCCCCAATCCCGCCACCTTGAAGTTCCTCCCGGGCCGCACCGTGCTTGGCAAAGGAACAATGGAATTCACCGACCCCAGCACGGCCGGCCGCTCAATGCTCGCCGTGAAGCTGTTTGCCGTGCACGGCGTCACCGGCGTTTTTTATGGCTCGGATTTTATCACGGTGACGAAGGACGACAGCGACTGGCAACATCTCAAGCCGGCCATCCTCGGCGTCATCATGGAACACTACATGTCGGGCGCGCCGCTGTTGACGGACGGCGAGGGCGAGACGAACACAGACAACGACGTTGAATTTTTCGATGAAGCAGACGCCGAGACTGTGACCTTGATCAAGGATCTGATCGAGACGCGGGTGCGGCCGGGAGTCGCCGATGACGGCGGCGATATCACCTTCCGCGGCTTCAAGGATGGCGTCGTTTACGTGAACATGAAGGGTTCATGCTCAGGATGCCCGTCATCGACCGTGACCTTGCGAAATGGCATCCAGAACCTTCTGAAACATTTCGTGCCCGAGGTCGTCGAAGTGCGGCCGGTCTAGAAGAGCGCGTCTTTTCGCAGGAGGCTTTGGCCTTTCCGCTTTCTGATGGATTCAGAAGCGGGCTCTCTGAATTTTTATTGGACGCGTTCTTCACGCGATTCCGGTACCGTCTGGCTCGAAACGCTATAGTTCAGAGTTTGGCAACGACGACCAGCCGCTTGATTTTGCCGCTCTTATAGGCGTTTAGAAACGCGTGGTAGTTCTTGAACGACACGCAGCCGTTGGAGGCGCCGCTCGGCCCAAGCATGTAGGTATGTGCCAGCAGCCCGGTGCGCCCGTATATCTTATCCTCGCCGCCGATCGGTTTCAGCCTGATCGCCTCCACGCCGTGAAAAGGGCGTTCACGCAACGACAGATCGTAGGTGTGTGGCGGCGTCACGCCGCGCATTCTCCTGTCGGCAGAACGCGGATCGTCCATCATATTGCCAAGCCCGGAATGCGCCTCAAGTGTATTGCCGTCCGGGAGGTAGACCTTACGCGCGGAAATATCATAGACGGCGGTGAATTGGTTGTATTGCGGGATGCGGCCGAGCGTCAGGCTCTCACCGTCGCTGGTCACCCCGCCGTCCGGTGCAGCGAACGCCAGTTGCAGGCCGGCCGCGGGCCTGCCGAACAGTCTCTCGAAGATCGACGGTTTCTTCGGCTCCGGCTCAGCGGCGGCGGGGACTTCCGCGACCTCGCGGGAAGAGCTGGCAGCCTGCAGCTGACGCAGTTCGGACGGACGCGGGGCTGGCATCGGAACAATCGCGGCGACTTGGGGTGCCGGCGGGAGCGGCAGGACCTCAGGTGCGGTCTCGACCGGAATTGAGGCTACGGTCTGCGGGGCATCCTGAGCCGGCTCAAATGAGCCGGGCGGCGGCCCGAGGAAGCGCGGACCATAGAGCCATGCCGTGCGGGCTCGCGCTTCAGGATCTTGAGCACGGGCCTTGGCCACAGGCGTTCCGGTGGTCGCCCTCACCACACGCGGCGCGGGTATTTCCCCCAATGCCTCGTAGGCCGCCGCGATGCGACGAACCGGTTCCACCGAAAGCCTGGATGCAAGCGGCGGTAACGATGCGGTCACCAACTCCGTGGGTCCGCCGGATACATGGGTATAAAGGGTCCAGGCGCAGGCCAGCCCGATGCAGGCGAGCGCGGCGGCGCCCAGAATATTTTGCGGGACCGCCTTGCGGGGCGAGTCGGCGGAATAGGCCGCCACATCATAGTAACGTCTGCCCGTAACGTATGTCATTCGCCCCACGTCCAGAGACACTCTACTTCCGATCCCTGCAGGCAGTGCTCGATAGTCTGCACGCCGCCGGCATGTCCGGATCAAGACTGCGCATGGCTGATTCGGTAACCCCAAGTTCCAGCGAAGCTGTTCGCAGACTCGCTGAGCGCCATTAAGGCGACTTTTAGTTAAATGCGGATTAAATCTGAGCTGGACCCCGAGACCACGGTAAACAGCCAGATCGCGGCAATCTGGTGTCTAAAACTCGGGTTCCTTCGTCCAAACCGCAGGTAAATCCTGGGCAGGGGTGCTAATCTGGCCCCATGCTCGTCCTTGCGATCGATACCGCACTCGATGCCTGCGCCGCTGGCGTCCTGGACACCAACGCCGGCCGCCTGATCGCTCAGGAAACGCTACCGATGAGGCGCGGCCACGCAGAAACTCTGATGCCACTGATCGCCCGGGTCATCGAATCCGCCGGGATCGCCGTTGCGGCGCTGGACCGCATCGTCGCGACCACCGGTCCCGGCAGCTTCACCGGCCTGCGGGTGGGGCTATCGGCCGCGCGCGGCATCGCGCTTGCCGCCGACAAACCGGTGGTGGGCGTGACCACCCTGGCAGCCTTTGCCGCGCCGGTTATCGGCGAGAACCGCAAGTCGCCGGTAATCTCCGTGATCGATGCCCGACATGATCAGGTTTATTTTCAAACAATGAGTGGTGACGGCGCCACGCTGGTCCACCCGCGTGTCGCGCCGATCGAGGAGGCGCTCGCTGCGTCGCGCTTTGGCGCGCCGCATCTGGTCGGGAATGCCGCAAAACTTCTCGCCGACCGCTGGCCGACCCACCTAGCGCCCCCGGTCGCGGTGGATCCGCAGCCCGCACCTGATATCGCCTGGGTGGCATGGCTCGGTGCAGCAGTCAGTCCGAACGCCGCGCCGCCCCGCCCATATTACCTGCGCGCGCCCGACGCTAAGCCGGCCGGCAATTTCTTGCTTAAAACACAGACGCTGGCCGCATCATGATGAATTGGTTCCCAGGCAAAGAGCGCGCCGCTCCCATTGTCGAGCCCGCGAGCCCAAACGACACGGCGCGCCTTGCGGCGATTCACGGCGCATCGTTTCACCGCGGTTGGGGCGAAAGCGAATTCGAGGCCATGCTCGCCGAGCGCAACACACTGGTTCAGCGTCTGCGGCTACGATCGAACGTGATCGGGTTTGCCGTGTCACGCATCGCTGCGGACGAGGCTGAAATCCTGTCGATTGCAATCGACGCCGGCTATCGCGGCCAGGGATTCTCGCCCGGTCTGCTGTTCACGCACCTTGGCCACCTCGCCGGACGCGGCGTGCGGACCGTATTTCTCGAAGTCGAGGAAAATAATCAGCCGGCGCGGCGTCTCTATGAACGCGCCGGCTTTGTCGTTGTCGGACGTCGCGAACGCTACTATCGCGAGGCGGGCGGTCAGGAACTGAACGCATTGGTGTTGCGCCGTAACTTGTCGTAATATCCAAGCGGTGGCAAAAGGAACTAGGAAAACCATCGGCAACGGTGCATCGGTTTTTTGTCCGGTCGCACTCCCTTCCATCGTTCGCGCGCATTATCTACGTTTCTATGAGCGGATCATGCGCCATCGGAACCGGACACTTTGATGACGGCTCTTAAATCAACGTCCGTGCAGGAACCCACTAAAATTGAGGAGCGTTGCGCGGCCACTGGAATGCGTATGACCGAACAGCGCCGGGTTATCGCGCGCGTGCTGGCGGAGGCCTCCGATCATCCGGACGTCGAGGAGCTCTATCGACGCTGCGTCGCGGTGGATGACAAGATCTCGATCTCGACAGTCTATCGCACGGTGAAGCTGTTTGAGGACGCCGGCATCATCGAGCGGCACGATTTTCGCGAAGGACGCGCGCGCTATGAGACGATGCGCGACAGTCACCACGATCATCTGATTAATCTGCGCGACGGCAAGGTTATCGAATTTACGTCGGATGAAATCGAGGAGCTGCAAGCTGAGGTCGCGCGCAAACTCGGCTACAGGCTGGTCGACCATCGGCTCGAGCTCTATTGCGTTCCGATGGACGACGATAAGTCCTGAGTGCCTGTCGAAACGCTGCTACGCCGTAAGCTCCTCAGTGCGAAGTCATTTCGTGTGGGGCTCGTGCCGCCATGCTGACGCAAAGACAAGGACGTCCGGCGCGACCTCACCGATATCGGACAAGGGACGGGCGCTGGATTTTCGCCGCCCTCGCCTATAAGTGAACAGGGCGCCAATAAGCGCGCCACGTCCACCGAGCCAGGTTCCATGACGCCGCCGCGCAAGCTGCACATCAAGTCCTACGGTTGCCAGATGAACGTCTACGATGCCCAGCGCATGGCGGACACGCTGGCGCCGGAAGGATATGTCGAGACAGCCAGCGTTGAGGATGCCGACCTCGTCATTCTCAACACCTGCCACATTCGCGAGAAGGCGTCCGAGAAGGTCTATTCCGAACTCGGCAGGCTGCGCGCCGCCAAAGATCAGGCGGCGCGTGATGGCCGCGGCATGAGCGTTGTTGTCGCCGGTTGCGTCGCGCAGGCCGAGGGCGAGGAGATCATTCGGCGCGCGCCGGTGGTCGATGTGGTGGTGGGTCCGCAGAGCTATCATCATTTGCCGCAATTGCTCTTGCGCGCAAAGACCGACGGCCGCGCACTGGAGACCGAATTTCCGATCGCGGACAAATTCGGCTTTCTGCCGCAGCCGTCACGGCAGGCAATTCGTTCTCGCGGTATCTCGGCGTTCGTGACGGTGCAGGAAGGCTGCGACAAGTTTTGCACCTTCTGCGTCGTGCCTTATACGCGCGGCGCCGAAGCGTCACGTCCGGTGGCGAAGATCATCGAGGACGTCGAGCGCCTGGCAGGCAACGGCGTGCGCGAAATCACCCTCATCGGGCAGAACGTCAACGCCTATCATGGCGACGGTCCCGACGGGCAACCCTGGCCTTTCGGCAAGCTGCTGTATCGTCTCGCCGAAATTCCGGGCATCGTCCGGTTGCGCTACTCGACCAGCCATCCGCGCGACGTCGAGGACTCTCTCATCGATGCCCACCGCGATCTCGACGCCCTGATGCCGTTCGTGCATCTGCCGGTGCAGTCCGGGTCCGACCGCATTCTCGCCGCCATGAACCGCAGACATACCGCTGATGACTATCGCCGGGTGATCGACCGGTTTCGCCATGTCCGGCCGGACATCGCGTTCTCGTCGGACTTCATCGTCGGCTTCCCGGGCGAAACCGAGGAAGATTTCGCCGCGACCCTCGCGCTCGTCGACCAAATCGGATACGCTGCCGCCTATTCGTTCAAGTACTCGCCGCGGCCAGGAACGCCGGCGGCGGAAATGCAGGAGACGGTGTCAACGGCCGACATGGACGAGCGACTGGTGCGGCTTCAAAACCTGATCGACAGCCAGCAATCCGCCTTCAACCGGACCGCGCTGGGCAAGACGGTTGACGTGCTGTTCGACCGTGCCGGACGCAAGCCGGGCCAGATCGCCGGCCGCACCCCCTATCTGCAGCCCGCCCATGTAAATGCATCCGACGCCATCATCGGACAGGTGCTCCCCGTAACCATGGCGAGCCTGGAACGTTACAGCCTGTTCGGAACGCTGGCGTCCATGCCGGCATTCCGCGCGCAGTTGAACGATGCTGCGCCGGCCGGCGCACAGTTCCAGACGACCGCCGGAGTCTGAACCCTTGCCCAAGAGCGCATCGGATTCCCTTCCACTTGCTCCCAGCCGGAAACCCGACATACACGGCCCGCCCGAAACGCAGGTCGTCATCGATTTCGAGGACAATCGTGCGGTATCCGCGCTGGTCGGCCCTTATGGACAGAATCTCGCACAACTCGAGCGGCGACTCGGAGTGGTCGTCGATTCGCGCGGAAACCACATCACCATCACCGGATCGCGCGACGGCTGCGACGCGGGACGGCGTGTGCTGGAAATGCTCTACACTCAGGCAGTGCAGGGCCATGATCTCTCGCAGGGCGAGGTCGAGGGTGCGATTCGCGCCGTGATCGCACAAGGCTCGCTGTTCGAATACGATGCCAAGGCGCCGCCTTCGACGTTTGAGGCCATCAACCTGCGCAAGCGCCCGGTGCGGGCCCGCACAGCCGCGCAAGATCTCTATATCCGCGCCCTGAAGCGTCATGAACTGGTATTCGGCATCGGTCCCGCGGGCACCGGCAAGACCTGGCTCGCGGTGGCGCAGGCCGCGCAACTGTTCGAGCGCAAGGAGGTCGATCGCATCATCCTGACGCGCCCCGCGGTCGAGGCCGGCGAGCGGCTGGGCTTCCTGCCGGGAGATCTGCGCGAAAAGGTCGACCCGTACCTGCGGCCGATCTACGACGCGCTATATGATCTGATGGACTCCCGCATCGTCGAGCGCGCGCTGCAAAGCGGCGAGATCGAGATTGCTCCGCTCGCCTTCATGCGTGGACGCACCCTGACCAATGCGGCGATCATCCTCGATGAGGCGCAGAATACCACCTCGATGCAGATGAAGATGTTTCTGACACGACTGGGCGAAAACAGCCGCATGATCGTCACGGGCGATCCCTCGCAAGTCGATCTGCCGAACGGTCAAACATCGGGACTGGCGGAAGCGACGCGGCTGCTCGAGGGTGTCGAGGGCGTAGCACAGGTTAGATTTACCGCCGAGGACGTCATCCGTCATGAACTGGTCGCACGGATCGTCGCCGCCTATGAAGGGTTGTCACGGCGGCCGGCCACCGGAAAAACCTGATGCCGGACATGAGTGTAGAGAAGGGCCGGCCTGCGCAAGGCGCTGGCGGCGAAAAACATACAATGATCAGCTCCGCTTTTCCCGTGACTGAAATCCTTGTGGTCGCCGATTGCTGGCGAGCGGAGGCGGATGCCGAGGCTATCATTCATCGCGCCATCGAGACCGCTGCCGGGATGGTCGATGAGGACACCGGCGATGCCGAGCTCGCGATCATGCTGACTGACGACGCCGGCATCCACACGCTCAATGCCAACTGGCGCGGCATCGACAAACCGACCAATGTCCTGTCATTCCCGGCGCTACAGCCTACGGGTCCGTCCCTTCCCGACGATCCGCCGCGTATGCTCGGGGACATTGCGATCGCCTATGAAACTCTGCGTCGCGAGGCCGATGACGAACACAAACCGTTCAGTCATCACCTCAGCCATCTGGCTATCCATGGGTTTCTGCATCTGATCGGTTACGACCACGAAACCGATGGAGAAGCAGGAGAAATGGAAAACCTCGAGCGGAGAATTCTGGCGCGGCTCGGGATTCCAGATCCCTACGCGCCCCAAAAACGGACGACGTGAGTGCCTTCGGAGGACCAACCCAGCGATAACCGGCCGGCGCAGGATCATCGCAACCTGCCGGTACCCGTGCACAATGGCGAGGTGCTGCGCCCGGCCCCCGAGCGCTGGCTGATGCGTGCGATCCGCTCGCTGTTTGGATGGAAGGCGGGATCGGTCCGAGCCGACCTTCAGGTGGTGCTTGACGCCTCGACGCCGGACGAGGCCAGCTTCACCGCCATTGAGCGCACCATGCTGCGCAATATCCTCAGCCTGCACGAACGGCGCATCGCCGATGTAATGGTCCACCGCGCCGATATCGTCGCGGTCAGGCGCGACATTCCGCTCGGCGAACTGATCAACCTCTTCGAAAGCGCGGCACATTCCCGTCTCGTGGTGTATCACGAGAATCTCGACGATCCCGAAGGCA
Organism: Nitrobacter vulgaris; assembly: GCF_031453995.1. Lineage (NCBI taxonomy): Bacteria > Pseudomonadati > Pseudomonadota > Alphaproteobacteria > Hyphomicrobiales > Nitrobacteraceae > Nitrobacter > Nitrobacter vulgaris. The sequence continues at coordinate 17,739 of NZ_JAVDPZ010000004.1, forward strand.
TCGTTCACATTCGCGACCTGCTGGCTTTCATGGCTGCGCGAGCGCGCGCCACACTGCCGTCCACGGCGAAACGCAAAAAGAAACCGCCGCCTGCCGGTCTCGATTTGCGCGCCGTTGATTTGGCGCTGCCACTGAGCGAAGCCAACATTATTCGCAAGTTGCTCTACGTGCCGCCGTCCATGCCTGCGATCGACTTGCTCGCGCAGATGCAGGCCTCGCGAATCCATCTGGCGCTCGTCGTCGATGAATATGGCGGCACCGACGGCCTAGTGTCGATCGAGGACATCGTCGAGCAGGTCGTCGGCGAAATCGATGACGAGCACGACGGCGATGAGCCGCCATCGATCGTGCGCCAGACCGAGAATTCCTTCATTGCCGACGCCCGCGCCAGCCTCGAGGACGTCTGCGCCATGATCGGCGAGGCGTTCGAAACCGGCGAAGCGGGCGAGGAGGTCGACACGCTCGGGGGCTTTCTCGTCACGTATGTCGGTCGCCTGCCAGTGCGGGGGGAGGTCATTTTAGGGCCGGGACCGTTCGAGATTGAAGTGCTCGATGCCGACCCTCGCCGCGTCAAGCGGCTGCGGATCGGACTGCGCAAGGAGCGTCCCCCCGTTCGACCGCGCGACGGGCGACGACGAGAGAATGCATCGGATATAACCTCTCAACCGCACGGCGATTCGGCCTCTCTTTCACCGCCGGGCGATGGAGGCGAAACCCCGTGAGCATGAGCATCGCAGGCAGCGCCAGAACGGCGGGCCTTGCCATCACGTTGTCATGGGGTTGGAAGCGCGCCCTCGTTGCGCTTGTCTCCGGCGCCCTCTCCTCGCTTGCCATGGAGCCTTTCAACGTCTGGCCGTTGCTGTTCGTAACCTTCCCGGTCGCAACCTGGCTGATCGACGGATCGGCCGCCGGCCGTCTCGGCGGCGTGCCGGCCGCGGCGCTCGCCGGCTGGCTGTTCGGGTTCGGTTATTTCGTTCCCGGACTCTACTGGATCGGTAACGCCTTTCTGGTCGATGCACAGACTTTCGCATGGCTGATGCCGTTCGCCGTCATCGGCCTGCCGGCCTATCTCGCACTCTTTACGTCGCTTGGTTTCGCCCTGGCGCGCTTGATTTGGACCAAGGATGCTTCGCGCATTCTCGCGCTCGCCGCTGCGCTTACGGTCGGCGAATGGCTGCGCGGACACGCTCTGACAGGGTTCCCTTGGAATGCATTCGGCTATGCGCTGACTGAGCCGCTGGCCCTGGCGCAAACCGCCTCGCTGATCGGCCTGTGGGGTTTGACGTTCCTTAGCGTCGCCATCTTCGCGAGCCCCGCCGTACTGATCGATGGCTGGAGCCGCGGTCGCCGGCCATGGCTCGCCCCGGTCAGCGCGGGCCTGCTGCTCCTCGCCATGAGCGTCTACGGTTCAGTCCGACTATCGCAGCATCCGACAGAATTCACGGATAACGTCAGACTGCGCATCATGCAGCCCAATTTGACGCAGGACGCGCGGTTCAACTATTCCGCCAAGCAGGCGGTGATGCAGAGATATCTGGCGCTCTCGGACCGCGCCACCGGACCGCAGTCAACCGGCGTCAACGGCGCAACCGTTCTGATCTGGCCGGAATCGGCTTTCCCATTTTTTCTTACCCGCGAAGCCGACGCGATGGCGGAGATTGCCGATCTCTTGCCGAAAGGAACGATCCTGATTACCGGTTCGGTCCGCGCGCCCGACCTGCCGCCAGACGCCAGGATCACACGGGCGTATAATTCGATCTATGTTATCGGCGATGATGGCGGCATCCTGTCGATTTACGACAAGCTCCACCTGGTGCCGTTCGGCGAATTCTTGCCGTTTCAGGGACTGATGGAAAAGTTGGGCTTCGTTCAACTCACCAAGGTCCAAGGCGGTTTCATTTCGGGAACCGGCCGACGGACTATCGAACTTCCAAACGCGCCAAGCATGCTTCCGCTGATCTGCTACGAGGCGATCTTTCCGGGTAACATCGAATCCAGAGGCGGCCGGCCGGGCTGGATCGTCAACCTCACCAATGACGGCTGGTTCGGGATCAGCACGGGTCCTCACCAGCACCTTCAGCAGGCGCGGCTGCGGGCCATCGAGCAAGGCCTGCCCCTTGTGCGAGCGGCGAACACCGGTATTTCGGTGGTCACGGACCCCGTAGGACGTATTGTCGCACAGCTCGATCTCGGCGTGGAAGGCATACTGGATTCCCGCCTGCCCGCTGCCGTTACGGCAACACCCTACGCCCGCGCCGGCGATATTCCCGCCGCAATCATGGTGATCATCGCGTTTGTTCTGGTGATTCGACGGCGTCGCGACTAGCCGCGGCGCGTGAATAATTTCATGCGAGTTTCGCTACAGCGCTTCCAATCGCACGATCGATATAGTTCGTGTAACAATTTGCGCGAGTGGTATAATGCAGCCGACTGTGGGATTAACTTCGAATTTTTATCATGTGATTGAGTTGAGTTTGACGATCATGGCACCGGGAGCGTATTCAAGGATCGCGGCCCCCTTCGAGGAGACCCAGGAGATGTCGACCAAGGCGCCCAATCCTGTTGACAAACATGTCGGCAGCCGTGTGCGCATGCGCCGCATCATGCTCGGCATGAGTCAGGAAAAACTCGGAGAAGCTCTGGGACTGACATTCCAGCAGGTTCAGAAATACGAAAAAGGCACTAATCGCGTCGGCGCCAGCCGCATCCAGCAGATTTCCGAGATACTTCAGGTTCCGGTTTCATTTCTGTTCGAGGGTAGCCCCACGGGTATCTCCAAGGCCGAGGGTCTGAGCGAAGCGCCATCACCTGCTTATGTCTCCGATTTTCTTGCAACATCCGAAGGTCTCGCGCTGACCCGCGCATTTACCCGGATCACCGATGCAAAGCTGCGCCGCAGCATCGTTGATATGGTTGAACAAATTGCGGCCAAGGAACCGTTAGACCAGCGCTAGGCCTTCACCGGGCGTGGTGATGATGGCTGTCGCTTCCGACCTTCACGATCCTTGCCGTATTGTCGACGATACATCGTTTCGCCGTGAGTCCGGTCACGGCTCGTTTTTCGGACGCCGCAAGGGACATAAGCTGCGATCGCACCAGAGCGACCTGATCGCGCATCTGTTGCCGCGCCTCAGTTTCGATCCCGCCAAGATCGAGCCGTCCAACCTGACCGCGCTGTTCGGCGGCCAGGTTGATGAAATACGTATTGAGATCGGTTTCGGCGGCGGCGAGCATCTCATCGCCGAAGCGCTGGCCTTTCCGCATACCGGCTTCATCGGTTGCGAACCCTACGTCAACGGCATGGCCAAGATCCTCGCGCAGATCGAAGCGCGTGATATCCGCAATATCCGCCTGTTCGCCGGCGATGCATCGGAACTGCTGGCGTGGTTGCCTGAAAGCTCGCTTTCGCGGATCGATCTGATCCATCCCGATCCGTGGCCGAAGCGCCGTCACTGGAAACGCCGTTTCGTCCAGAACGCGACCATCGCGGCGATAGCGCGCGTCCTCCGGCCGGGCGGCGAATTCCGCTTCGTCAGCGACATCGCCGACTACTGCGCATGGACGCTGGCGCATCTGGCGCGATCGCCGGATTTCGTCTGGCTCGCCGAACGCGCGGCCGACTGGCGCAACCCATGGCCGGGCTACACCATGACGCGCTACGGTCGCAAAGCCACGCGCGAAGGCCGCCGCGCGACGTATCTGCGCTTTCGGCGTACAGACTGATCATTGCCCGACGTCGCCCGCGCCTGAGAGCAGGGCGTAGGTTTTCTTGGCGGGATCGGCTTGGCATATCCCGTCTTATCTCCAGTGCCGGTCTCCGAAGAACCGCAAACGATGAAATTCGCCTCTGACGCCCTCGACGGGCCTTGCCGGGGAGCGCGAACACGGCTATATTTGTGGAAACTTTCTCATACGAGCACGTATCGAGAGTGGGACCCGTCGGGACCCGCTCTTTTTTATTACCTGAACGGGCCTCATGCGCCGCGGCGTATCCAGGTTCCTTCAATCAACAACGCCGACCCGGACGACAATAGTGGGCGGCAGAGCCTGTGACCGGCAGACCCATTAATATCTGCAAAGCGATCCTTGAACCGGATATGACCGATCCCGTTGCCCAGATCCCGGATCACGACCTGCTCGACGAGCCGCGTCTCGTGGTCGAGCCGGGCGTCGCCGCGCGGGTCTCATCGGTGGTCGCCCCGGTTCTGCAAGGCATGGGATACCGCCTGGTCCGCATCAAGGTGTCGGGCGAAGCCGGCTGCACGGTGCAGATCATGGCCGAGCGGCCGGACGGATCGATGCAGATCGAGGATTGCGAGGCGATCTCGAAGGCGCTGTCGCCGGTGCTCGATATCGCCGATCCAATCGACAAGGCCTATCGGCTGGAAATCTCGTCGCCCGGCATCGACCGGCCGCTGGTGCGCCGATCCGACTTCGAACGTCACGCCGGCCACCTCGCGAAGGTCGAGATGGCCGTCGCCCATCAGGGTCGCAAGCGGTTCCGCGGCATTCTTCGGGGCGTCGAGGACAACGCAGTGCGCCTGCATCGGGACGACGTCCAACGGGACGACGATGCCGATGTCCTGCTGATCATGGAGGATATCGCCGACGCGCGGCTGGTTCTGACCGACGAGTTAATCGCGGAATCGATGCGGCGGGGCAAGATCGCGGAGCGCGAGATGAAACGGAATCTCGGCGTTCTGCCCCCGCTTCCGCTGCACGCTAAAAACGATCTACCGAAACACAACGCGCCGAAACGGAAACTCAAAAACGGCTCAAAAACCCCCGGGAAAAAGCCGCCGAAGAACACCAAGGAACATCGCCTGACCGCAGAAGGACTGCGGCGCGGCGACATTGATCCCATCGAAGGAGACTAAGTCATGGCCGCTGTCAGCGCCAATAAACTCGAACTGCTGCAGATCGCGGACGCAGTAGCGCGAGAAAAATCCATCGACCGTGGCATCGTGATCGCCGCGATGGAAGATGCGATCGCCAAAGCGGCGCGGGCGCGGTACGGCAGTGAGACCGACGTTCATGCGGAAATTCATCCGAAAACCGGACAGCTCCAGCTCACCCGCCACATGCTGGTGGTCGATCAGGTCGAAAACGCCGCGAACCAGATCTCGCTGAAGGACGCTCAGCGAGCCAATCCGGGCGCGCAGATCGGCGACACCATCGCCGACACGCTGCCGCCGCTGGAATATGGCCGCATCTCCGCGCAATCCGCCAAACAGGTGATCGTGCAGAAGGTGCGCGAGGCTGAGCGTGACCGGCAATATCAGGAGTTCAAGGATCGCATCGGCGATATCGTCAACGGCATCGTCAAGCGTGTCGAATACGGCAGCGTGATCGTTGACCTCGGCCGCGGCGAGGCCGTCATACGCCGCGACGAGATGTTGCCGCGCGAGGTTTTCCGCAACGGCGACCGGGTCCGGGCCTATATCTTCGACGTGCGCCGCGAAACTCGCGGGCCGCAAATCTTCCTGTCGCGCACCCATCCGCAGTTCATGGTGAAGCTGTTCGCACAGGAAGTGCCGGAAATTTACGACGGCATCGTCGAGATCAAGGCGGTGGCGCGCGACCCGGGTTCCCGAGCGAAGATCGGCGTGGTGTCGAGGGATTCCTCAGTCGATCCGGTTGGGGCTTGCGTCGGCATGCGCGGGTCGCGCGTTCAGGCGGTCGTCAACGAGTTGCAGGGCGAAAAGATTGACATCATCCCGTGGTCGCCCGATATCGCGACGTTCGTCGTCAACGCGCTGGCGCCGGCGGAGGTCGCAAAAGTCGTGATCGACGAAGATCGGGAGCGGATCGAGGTTGTGGTTCCCGATACCAACAACCAGTTGTCGCTCGCGATCGGGCGGCGCGGACAGAACGTGCGGCTCGCCTCGCAACTGACCGGCTGGGATATCGACATCCTGACCGAGCAGGAGGAATCGGAGCGACGCCAGGCGGACTTCGAGAATGCGACTCGCATGTTCATGGAAGCGCTCAACGTCGACGAGGTCGTCGGCCAATTGCTGGCGTCGGAAGGTTTTACCTCTGTTGAAGAACTGACGCTGGTCGATACGCGGGAACTCGCCGGCATTGAGGGATTCGACGATGAAACCGCGGGCGAATTGCAGAGCCGCGCCCGCGAATATCTCGAGCAACTCGAGGCCGAACTGGAAAGCAGGCGAAAGGAACTCGGCGTGGACGACGCTCTGAAGACGGTACCTGGCGTGACATTGAAAATGCTGGTCAAACTTGGCGAGAACGACGTCAGAACAGTCGAGGATCTGGCCGGTTGCGCCACCGACGATCTGGTCGGCTGGACCGAACGCAAGGAAGGCGAAGCGGTCAAGCACGCGGGTTATTTCGACGGCATCGAGATTTCGCGCGAGGATGCCGAGGCCATTATCATGCAAGCGCGCCTGATGGCCGGCTGGATCAGCGAAGCTGACCTGGCGAAACCGGCAGAGGCCGTCGCCGCTGAAGATCAGCCGGCATAGAGCACGATCCTGAAAAGTGGGAGCCGGTTTCGATAGATCATGCTCGTTCGTAGGATTTAGGCTGGAGTCTGATCTCAGTGCAGGGATTCACACTCCAGAACATTTTCCGGCTAAGTGGGTTTGGTTAGCGTGAAGAAAATGCTCACAACCAGTAACTTGCAGTCACCGCTTCTGCGGAACGTGCGCCAGGACCCCTTCCGCGAAAGCAGACTCGGCTTCGCGGGAAGACCTCGCCGCCGATGACAAGGGGAATGTTCACGACATGCTCGCCATCGCCGACCCGGCAGATCTTGACGACGGACCGCGGACCAACAAATCCGCGACGACGCGGATGTGCGTGGTTACGCGCGAGGTGCGCCCGATCGGCGACTTGATCCGGTTCGTGGTCTCGCCTTCGGGCGAGGTTATCGTGGATCTGAAACGCAAACTTCCCGGCCGGGGTCTCTGGATTTCAGCCTCGCATGCTGCTGTTGCAGAGGCGGTCCGCCGCCACCAGTTTAGCAAGGGCTTCAAGCGGGACGTTCACGTATCGGCCTCTCTGGTTGAGAAGACCCGGCAGTTGATGGTCCGCAGCGCAATCGACGCGCTGGCGGTCGCCGCCAAGGCCGGTCAGGTCGTCGCCGGTTTCGCAAAAGCGGAGGACGCACTGCTTCGTCATCAGGCGGTTGCCCTGCTTCACGCCGCAGACGGCGCCGCAGACGGAATTCGGAAATTGGACGCTACCGTCACCAAAATAGCCGTCCAGTCCGGTAAAACGCAGGAAATCCCGGTTGTCACCACCCTGACGTCGGCAGAATTGGATTTGGCACTTGGCAGGGCAAATGTGATACATGCAGCCCTGCTCGCAGGCCCGGCGAGCAAGACTTTCCTGCAGCGCAGCCAGATCCTGGTTCGATACCAGGATGGCGGGCAGCGGCAAGGCAGCTGAACACGGCAAGAATTCTAACGACACCACCTGTGCGATCGCGTACAGCGCAACAAGATTGGGACCGCTGAATGGTTGATACGAAAAATCCTGGCGACAAGACTCTGAGCGTCAGCCCGTCCAAGACCTTGACGCTCAAGCCTCGCGTCGAGCAGGGCACCGTGCGCCAGAGCTTCAGCCACGGCCGTACCAAGCAGGTGGTGGTCGAAAAACGCGGCAAGCGTCGAATCGGCGGCGACTCTCCCGGCCCAGAACCGGTGGGAACCTCGGAGCCGGCCGCCCCCAGGACGCTGGCTCCCAAGGCTCCACCGGCTCGTGCCGCGACACCCGCCGCCCCGCGCTCGGGTTCAGGCGTCGTGTTGCGGAAACTGACCGAGGACGAGCGCAGCGCGCGAGCGAGCGCCCTGGCGGGAGCCAAAGTGCGCGCCGAAGAAGAGCGCCGTATTGCGGAAGCCGAAGCTGCGCGGCGCAACAGCAAGGAAGGCATCGAACAGGCCGAGCGCGAGGCCGCCGAGGCTCGCCGCAAGGCCGAGGAAGAGCGCCATCGTCAGGAAGAGGAAGCCAAGCGCAAGGCCGAACTCGAAGCCAAACGCCGGTTCGGCGAAACCGAGACCAAGGCTGCACCGGCCAAGACCACGACCACCACCACGCGCGCGGCGCCTCCGGCGCGGCCGGCCGCTGTCGCCGCCGACGGCAGCGACGAGGACGAGGCTCCGCGCCTGGTCCGTCGTCCCGGCGGCGGCCCCGCCCGTCCTGTGATCGCACCGAAGCCGGCTGCCAAACCGGCGCCCGCCAAGCAACGCGGCCGTCTGACGCTAGCGACGGCGTTGAGCGCCGACGACGTGCGCGAACGATCGATCGCCTCGTTCCGCCGCCGCACCCAGCGCCTGAAGGGTCATGCCTCGAATGAACCGAAGGAAAAGCTGATTCGCGAGGTCATCGTGCCGGAAGCGATCACCATCCAGGAGCTCGCCAACCGCATGGCCGAGCGCGCAGTGGACGTGATCCGGATGCTGATGAAGCAAGGCGCGATGCACAAGATCACCGACGTGATCGATGCCGACACCGCGCAACTCATCGCTGAAGAACTGGGCCATACCGTCAAGCGCGTCGCCGCGAGCGACGTCGAGGAAGGCTTGTTCGATGTGGTTGACGATTCCACCGATACCGAGCCGCGCTCTCCGGTCGTTACCGTGATGGGCCACGTCGATCACGGCAAAACCTCGCTGCTCGATGCGCTGCGCCACGCCAATGTGGTGTCGGGCGAAGCCGGCGGCATCACCCAGCACATCGGCGCCTATCAGGTCGCCTCGCCGGAGAGCGGCAAGAAGATAACCTTCATCGACACGCCAGGCCATGCCGCGTTCACCGCGATGCGCGCCCGCGGCGCCAAGGTTACAGACATCGTCATCCTCGTCGTCGCTGCGGACGACGGCGTCATGCCGCAGACCATCGAGGCCATCAATCACGCCAAGGCCGCCAAGGTCCCGATGATCATCGCGATCAACAAGATCGACAAGCCCGACGCGAAGCCGGAGCGCGTGCGCACCGAATTGTTGCAGCACGAGGTACAGGTCGAATCGATGGGCGGCCAGGTCGTCGACGTTGAGGTATCAGCGAAGAACAAGACCAACCTCGACAAGCTGCTTGAAATGATCTCCCTGCAGGCGGACCTGCTCGACCTTAAGACCAATGCCATGCGCCCCGCCGAAGGCACCGTGATCGAGGCCAAGCTGGATCGCGGCCGCGGCCCTGTGGCCACCGTGCTGGTCCAGCGCGGCACCCTGCGGGTCGGCGACATCATTGTAGCCGGCGCCGAAATGGGCCGTGTCCGCGCACTGATTTCGGATCAGGGCGAGACGGTCGACGAGGCGGGCCCGTCGGTGCCGGTCGAAGTGCTTGGATTCAACGGACCGCCGGAAGCCGGCGACCGCCTTGCCGTGGTCGAGAACGAAGCCCGCGCCCGCCAGGTCACGAGTTATCGCGCTCACCAGAAGCGCGAAAACGCCGCCGCCAGCGCCTCCGGCATGCGCGGCTCGCTCGAGCAGATGATGTCGCAGCTCAAGACCGCGGGCCGCAAGGATTTCCCCCTGATCATCAAGGCCGACGTGCAGGGCTCGCTGGAAGCCATCCTCGGCTCGCTGGAAAAGCTCGGCACCGACGAAGTCGCCGCGCGCATCCTCCATGCGGGCGTCGGCGGCATCAGCGAATCCGACGTCACGCTGGCGGAGGGCTTCAACGCCGCGATCATCGGCTTCAGCGTTCGCGCCAACAAGGAAGCCGCGGCCGCAGCCAAGCGCAACGGCATCGAGATCCGCTACTACAACATCATCTACGACCTCGTGGACGACGTGAAGAAGGCGATGAGCGGCCTGCTCGCGCCGACGCTGCGCGAAACCATGCTGGGTAATGCCGAAATTCTCGAAGTGTTCAACATTTCGAAGGTCGGCAAGGTGGCTGGTTGCCGCGTGACCGACGGAAACGTGGAACGCGGCGCCAACGTCCGTCTGATCCGCGACAATGTCGTGGTGCACGAGGGCAAGCTGTCGACGCTGAAGCGGTTCAAGGACGAAGTGAAGGAAGTCCAGTCGGGCCAGGAGTGCGGCATGGCGTTCGAGAACTACGGCGACATGCGCGCCGGCGACGTTATCGAGTGCTATCGCGTGGAGACCATTCAGCGCTCGCTGTGAGTCCGAATCTCACAAGAGAGCTGCGTTAATTGGGATACGGCGTCATGGCCGGACGCGTTCCGGGCATCCACGTCTAAAGCCATATATCTCGAGAAAGACGTGGATGCCCGCGACAAGCGCGGGCATGACGACTGTTTGAAAGACGCCGTTTCATGCCGCGCCATCATCAGCAAGCTAAACAACCCGGTGCCTCGCAACGCCAGTTGCGCGTCGGTGAGACCGTGCGTCACGCGATCGCCGAAATTCTTTCGCAGGGTCACGTGCATGATCCGGTGCTTGAAGGACATCTCATCACGGTGCCCGAAGTCCGCATGTCCCCCGACCTCAAGCTCGCGACGATCTACGTGATGCCGCTCGGCGGCCGCGACACCATCGACGTGATCGAGGCGCTCGACCGCAACAAGAAATTCCTGCGCGGCGAGATCGCGCGGCGCGTTAACCTGAAATTCGCACCTGATATCCGCTTCCGCGCCGACGAACGATTCGACGAAGCGGAACGTATCGAGAAATTATTGAGAACACCTGCGGTGCAGAGAGACCTCGCACCGGATTCGGACGAAAGCTGACGATCATGACGATGCAAAACGGCACATTCGATTCGCCAATCGGCGAATCGGACGGGCCCGAGAAAAATAATTCTGATCGCGGAAATAATTTTTCCGACACATCGCCACATGACGAGGACAGCTCCCTCTCCCGCTCGGAGCTCGAAGAGAGCAGAACTCGCTCCGAGAGGATTGGGGTGGGCGAGTTTTCCTCGGCGACCCGTCAGACGAGTGAGGTTCGCCACCCCACCCCGCAAGCGGGAGAGGGAAGAAAGAAACAGAACAACCAGCCGCGCCGCGACAGGCGCGACGTGCATGGCTGGGTGATTCTCGACAAGCCCATCGGCATGACCTCGACCCATGCGGTGGCGGTCGTGAAGCGGCTGTTTTCGGCCAAACGCGCCGGGCACGCCGGCACGCTCGATCCACTGGCCTCGGGCGGTCTGCCGATCGCGCTTGGCGAAGCCACCAAAACCGTTCCTTTCGTCATGGACGGCCGCAAGCGCTACCGCTTCACGGTGCAATGGGGCGAGGAGCGCGATACCGACGACAGCGAGGGCCGGGTTACATCGACAAGCGCGAACCGCCCCGATGCGGACGCGGTCCGGGCGCTGCTGCCGCGCTTCACCGGCACGATCGAGCAGACCCCGCCGCAATATTCCGCGATCAAGATCCAGGGCGAACGGGCCTATGACCTCGCCCGCGACGGCGAGACCGTCGCTTTGCAGCCGCGACAGGTCGAAATTCACCAACTGACCCTCGTGGAACACACCGATGATGGCCGGTCCGCGTTCGAGGCCGAGTGTGGCAAGGGTACCTATGTGCGGGCACTGGCCCGCGACATGGGACGGATTCTTGGCTGTTACGGCCACATCAGCTCGCTACGGCGGACGCTCGTCGGCCCGTTCGGCGAGGCGGACATGATTCCGCTGGAAGAATTGGAAGCTTTGTGCAATAGAGCCGCGTCCGGTGAGGAAAACCTCGCGGACGCTCTTCTGCCCGTTGAGACCGCGCTGGACGACATCCCGGCGCTGGCCGTCACTCGGGCTGATGCGGCAAGGCTCCATCGGGGCCAGGCCGTTTTGTTGCGCGGACGGGATGCACCCCAGAGTAGCGGCGTTGTCTATGTCACGGTGGCGGGCCGGTTGCTGGCCCTCGCCGAACTGGGGCACGGCGAACTCATCCCCAAGCGCGTATTCAACCTGACCGGGCTGACAGCCAGTTCCGGCCGCAACGAAAACGAAAGAGGCTGACGATGTCGGTGACCGCCGAACGCAAAGCGGAAATCATCAAGTCCAGCGCCCGCAAGTCGGGCGATACCGGTTCGCCGGAGGTTCAGGTCGCGATCCTGTCGGAACGCATCTCCAACCTTACGAACCATTTCAAGAGCCACACCAAGGATAATCACTCCCGTCGTGGTCTCCTGAAGCTCGTCTCCACGCGTCGTTCCCTTCTCGATTATATCAAGAAGAAGGACGAGGCGCGTTACAAGGCTCTGCTCGAGAAGCACAACATCCGCCGTTGAGCAAAGTCCGCGCGCATCCTTGCGCGCTTGATGCGTGGACTGAATGTCCGCGCCATGTGTGTGATCTGCAAAAAACGAAATGCGCTTTTTGCAAACAGATCACGCCCAAGAAGAGCGTGTCCAGCAGCAATCCGGCGGCTGGGCGATGACGGGTCAAATGCCCGTACCATCGGAAGGATGGACGCCATTCAAGACCTGAAGACCATGGCAGGATCGCCGGACGCTGACACAACTACGATCGTTGTGGCCAGCGTCTCGCAATCTTGCGCATGGTCTTTGCGTCTGGCGTCCGTGCTTTCGTGAACCCATGAAAGACAACAAGATGTTCAACAAGCATTCAGTCGAGATCGACTGGGGCGGGCGTCCGCTCAAACTCGAAACCGGCAAGATCGCCCGCCAGGCCGACGGCGCCGTGATCGCCACTTACGGCGAGACCGTCGTGCTCGCTACCGTCGTCGCAGCCAAGGCGTCGCGCGAAGGCGTCGATTTCCTTCCGCTCACAGTCGACTATCAGGAAAAAACCTACGCTGCGGGCCGCATTCCCGGAGGCTATTTCAAGCGCGAAGGCCGGCCGACCGAAAAAGAGACGCTGGTTTCCCGCCTGATCGACCGCCCGATCCGTCCGCTGTTCGCCGACGGCTGGCGCAACGAGACCCAGGTCATCGTCACCGTACTGTCCCACGACATGGAGAACGATCCCGACGTCCTGGCAATGGTGGCTGCGTCCGCCGCGTTGACGCTTTCCGGCGCCCCGTTCAAGGGGCCGATCGGCGCGGCGCGCGTCGGCTTCATGAATGACGAATACGTGCTCAACCCGACGCTGGACGAAATGGTTGATACCCGGCTCGAACTGGTTGTCGCCGGCACCGCCGACGCCGTGCTGATGGTTGAGTCCGAAGCCAAGGAGTTGAGCGAAGACATCATGCTCGGTGCCGTGATGTTCGGCCACCGTCACTTCCAGCCGGTCATCAACGCCATCATCGAGCTGGCCGAGAAGGCTGCGAAGGAGCCGCGCGAAGTCAGCCAGGCCGACGACAGCGCGCTCGAGAAAGACATGCTCAGCCTGATCGGAGCCGACCTGCGCCCGGCTTACGCCATTGCCGACAAGCAGCAGCGCCAGAATGCCGTTGCCGCTGCCAAGGCCAAGGTCATCGCGCATTACTTCCCGGAGGGCCAGGAGCCGAAATACGACAAGCTTCGCATCGCCGGCGTGTTCAAGCACCTCGAGGCCAAGATCGTGCGCTGGAACATTCTCGATACCGGCAAGCGTATCGACGGCCGCGACGTCAAGACCGTGCGCAACATCGTCGCCGAAGTCGGCGTATTGCCGCGCGCCCACGGTTCGGCGCTGTTCACTCGCGGCGAGACCCAGGCGATGGTCGTGACGACGCTCGGCACCGGCGAGGACGAGCAGTACATCGACGCGTTGTCGGGAACGTACAAGGAAACCTTCCTGCTGCACTACAACTTCCCGCCCTACTCGGTCGGCGAGACCGGACGCCTCGGCGGCACCAAGCGCCGCGAGATCGGTCACGGCAAACTGGCGTGGCGCGCGATTCATCCGGTGCTGCCGCCGCATCACGAGTTCCCCTACACCATCCGCGTCGTCTCCGAGATCACCGAGTCCAACGGGTCATCGTCGATGGCCTCGGTCTGCGGCGCATCGCTTGCGCTGATGGATGCCGGCGTTCCCTTGAAGCGGCCGACCGCGGGCATCGCCATGGGCCTCATTCTTGAAGGCAGCCGCTACGCGGTGCTGTCGGACATTCTCGGCGACGAGGATCATCTCGGCGACATGGACTTCAAGGTGGCTGGCACCGAAAGCGGCATCACCTCGCTGCAGATGGATATCAAGATCGCCGGGATCACCGAGGAGATCATGAAGGTCGCGCTCGGTCAGGCCAAGGACGGGCGCATCCACATCCTCGGCGAGATGGCGAAAGCTCTGACCAACGCCCGCGCCGAGCTCGGCGAATACGCGCCGCGCATCGAGACCTTCAAGATTCCGACCGACAAGATCCGCGAAGTGATCGGCACCGGCGGCAAGGTGATCCGCGAGATCGTCGAGAAGACCGGCGCCAAGGTCAACATCGAGGACGACGGCACCGTGAAGGTGGCCTCGAACGACGGCGAAGCGATGAAGGCCGCGATCAAGTGGATCAAGTCGATCGCTTCCGATCCGGAGGTCGGCCAGATCTACGAGGGCACCGTGGTCAAGGTGATGGAGTTCGGCGCCTTCGTGAACTTCTTCGGCGCCAAGGACGGCCTCGTCCACATCAGCCAACTCGCGGCTGGCCGCGTGCAGAAAACCTCCGACGTCGTCAAGGAGGGTGAGAAGGTCAAGGTCAAGCTGCTCGGCTTCGACGATCGCGGCAAGACTCGGCTGTCGATGAAGGTGGTCGATCAAGAGACAGGCGAAGACATCGAGGCCAAACAGAAGGCCGAAGCGCCGGCACGCGAGGCCGCAGGCGAGTAGGCGTCGTCAGGCGCGGTCAAAGTTACGAAAGGGCGGCTTTCGAGCCGCCTTTTTTTGTTCCACTAAAGCGTTTTCAAGCGAAGTGGGCACCAGTTCGCGTAATGACACCGCGTCAGAAAAATCATAGAGCGCTTCTTTCGATGGAAACGCTTCATCGGAGTACAGCCAGCTCCCTCTCCGCCCTTGCAGGGAAGGGTTAGGAGCCGTTCGTCGCAACACAATCCTTAACCACATCGCCGAGCGCCTCGAAATCGGCCTTGCGCGGAGAGGTCCTGCGGAAGGCCAGTCCGATGCTGCGGCCAGGTTGCGGCTCTTCCAGCCGTAGAAATTTCACGCGGCTGTCGCGCGCCTCAACATCGGCGGCGATCTGCGGGATCAGTGTCACGCCATAACCACCAGCGACCATCTGCATCACCGTGGCAAGGCTGGAGGCGCCGAATGTCATGCCGGTTGCGCCCGGCGTCGGCCCACGCGGGATCGTGGCGCAGAACGCCAGTGCCTGATCGCGCAGGCAGTGGCCGTCCTCGAGCAGGATCAGGCGCGACTGATCGATGTCTTGCGCGGCGACACGACGTTCGCAGGACCGGGGATCGCTTGCCGGAACCGCCAGCAGGAACAGGTCGTTGAAAAGTTCGAGCGTATCGATGTCAGGCTCGCCGAGCGGCAGCGCCAGCATGGCGGCGTCGAGCGCGCCGCCCTTGATCTCCTCGACAAGCAGCCGCGTCTGCGTTTCCCGCAGTTCAAGCTGCAACTCGGGAAACTTCGATTGCAGCGCGGGCAGGATACGCGGCAGCAGATACGGCGCCAACGACGGGATGATGCCAAGCGTCAGGCGTCCCGTCAGGGGGCTTGCGCGATGGCGGGCGAAATCGACAAGATCGCGCGCCGACGCCAGCACGTCCTCAGCACGGCGGGAGATCTCCCGGCCGAGCTCGGTCAGCAGCACCTCGCCGGGACGCCGCTCCACCAGCGTGACGCCAAGGAACTGTTCCAACTCCCGTATCTGCATCGACAGCGCCGGCTGGGTGATGGCGCAAGCCTCCGCGGCGCGTCCGAAATGACAGTGGCGCGCGAGCGCGGCGAGGTAGCGGAGCTGTCTGAGCGTGACCATTTTCGATCAGATAAGCTTATCACGGTGTGAAGGCAAATCGACTGGACCTTATCAAAAACTTCTCCCAAACTGCTGTCATCCTCGTGTTGCCGGAGGACTGCGGCACCGTCGGGCCTAACCTTTGTCACCATCAGCGCCGGCACACCCGAACGGACAAGCATGGTTCCGCGTTGAGGCCTCCATCGGGTGACCGCGGCTTCTGGGTTGCCAAGGCAGCCATCGGCAACGCGACAGCACAGCATCGGAGACAATCATGGACGCAAAGACCAATGACAAAGGCGCGGGCAAGTGCCCTTTCGCGGGCGGTCACGGACACAGCAATCGTGACTGGTGGCCGGAGCAACTGGACGTTCAGGTCCTCCATCAGAAATCGAACCTGTCCGACCCGATGGGCAGGGACTTCGACTACGCCAAGGAGTTCGCCAGCCTCGACCTGAGCGCCGTCATCAACGACTTGAAAGCACTGATGACCGACTCCCAAGATTGGTGGCCGGCCGACTTCGGTCATTACGGCGGGCTGATGGTCCGCCTGGCGTGGCATAGCGCGGGAACATACCGCACCACCGATGGCCGCGGCGGCGCCGGCGGCGGTCAGCAGCGTTTCGCGCCGCTCAACTCGTGGCCGGATAACGTGTTGCTCGACCGCGCGCGACGTCTGTTGTGGCCGATCAAGCAGAAGTACGGCCGCAAGATTTCCTGGGCCGATCTCTACGTTCTCGCCGGCAACGCCGCGCTGGAATCGATGGGCTTCAAGACCTTTGGGTTTGCCGGTGGGCGTGCCGATGAATGGGAGCCGCAAGAACTGTTCTGGGGTCCGGAAGGAACGTGGCTGGGCGACGAGCGCTACAGCGGCGAACGCGAGCTTGCCGAACCGCTCGGCGCCGTGCAGATGGGCCTGATCTATGTCAATCCGGAAGGACCGAACGGCAAGCCAGACCCGATCGCAGCCGCCAAGGACATCCGCGAGACCTTCTTCCGCATGGCGATGAACGACGAGGAGACCGTCGCGCTCATCGCAGGCGGCCACACCTTCGGCAAGACCCATGGCGCAGGCGATGCATCGCTGGTCGGCCCGGCACCGGAATCAGCCGCGATCGAGGATCAGGGCCTCGGCTGGAAAAGCAAATTCGGCTCAGGCAAAGGCGCCGATTCAATCGGCAGCGGCCTGGAAGTCACCTGGACGCAAACGCCGACGAAGTGGGACAACAACTTCTTCGATACGCTGTTCAAATACGAATGGGAGCTGACCAAGAGCCCGGCTGGCGCTCATCAATGGCAAGCGAAAGACGCGCCCGCCATCACGCCTGATGCCTTCGACGGATCGAAGAAGCACGTGCCGACCATGCTGACCACGGACCTCTCGCTGCGCTTCGATCCCATCTACGGGAAGATCTCAAAGCGCTTCCACGAGAACCCGGACCAGTTCGCGGACGCCTTCGCTCGCGCCTGGTACAAGCTCACCCATCGCGACATGGGACCGCGCCAGCGTTATCTCGGTCCGCTGGTGCCGAAGGAGGTGCTAATCTGGCAGGATCCGATTCCTGCCGTGGACCACGAAGTCGTCAACGACAACGACATCGCCGACCTGAAAGCGAAAATCCTCTCATCCGGTTGCACCGTGGCGCAACTGGTTTCGACCGCCTGGGCCTCGGCCTCGACCTTCCGCGGCTCCGACAAACGTGGCGGCGCCAATGGAGCGCGCATCCGCCTCGCTCCGCAGAAGGACTGGGAGGTCAACCAGCCGGCCCAACTGAAAGCAGTGCTGGCGAAGCTCGAAGAGATCCAAACCAAATTCAATGGCGCGCAGACGGGCGGCAAAAAGATCTCGCTCGCCGACCTGATCGTGCTCGGTGGATCGGCTGCGGTCGAGAAGGCGGCCAAGGATGCCGGGATCGACGTGAAGGTATCGTTCACGCCGGGACGCATGGATGCGTCGCAGGACCAGACCGACGTCGACTCGTTCGCTCCGCTCGAGCCGCGAGCCGACGCCTTCCGCAACTACACCAACAGCAAGAAGCAGCAGTTCATGGCGCCCGAGGAAGCGATGGTGGACCGCGCGCAATTGCTGAAGCTGACGGGCCCCGAGCTGACCGTGCTGATCGGTGGTCTGCGCGTGCTCGGCGCCAATGCCGGCGACTCCAAGCACGGCGTCTTCACCACCCGGCCGGGCAAGCTGACGAACGACTTCTTTGTCAACCTGCTCACCATGGATACCGAGTGGCAACCGGTTGCCGGTCAGGATGGCGTGTACGAAGGCCGCGACCGTAAGACCAATACGCTGAAATGGACCGGCACCCGCGTCGATCTAATCTTCGGCTCGCACTCCCAGCTCCGCGCGTTTGCAGAAGTCTATGCCTGCGCCGACTCCAGGGGAAAGTTCGCGAACGACTTCGCCGCCGCTTGGGCCAAGGTGATGAACGCCGACCGCTTCGATCTGAAGCCCTGATCGCAGCGATCACGCGGCGCGACGATTCTTGTCGCGAAATGCAGTTCAACACAAAGCCCCTGCGATCACATCGCAGGGGCTTTGTCGTCGATTCCGATATTTGAGAGCGGGATGGAAAACCGCTGCACACTTTTCCTCATCCCGCTCCAGTGTCGCGATATGGCGATCCCGTTCACTTACAAGGGGCTATCCAGCCCGCCACACCAACGGCCAAACGATCGCGGGAGCATGATCCCGAAAAGTGGAAACCGGTTTTCGGACAAGATCATGCTCAACTAAAAGCAGATCAGGTCCGATTCAATGCAGGTGAAACAGACTCCAGAAGAAAGGATAACTGTTCGATGATGAAACTCTACTGGTCGCCGCGCTCGCGTTCGTTCACTACGCTCTGGCTGATGGAGGAAACCGGACAACCCTACGAGCGGGTCTTGATCGACATCTCAACCGGCGCGCAGAAAGCGCCGGAATTCTCGCCATCAACCCGATGGGCAAGGTGCCCGCACTGACTGACGGCGACATTGCGACCGCCGAGGTGGCGGCGATCTGCGCCTATGTCGCCGAGCGTTTTCCGGATGCAAAGCTAGCCCCGCCGCTCGGCGATGCGCGCCGTGCAAAATATCTGCAATGGCTGTTCTTCGGACCGAGCTGCATCGAGCCGGCATTGATCCAGATTTTCACCAAGCTCGAGGTGCCGTCGAGCACGGCCGCGTGGGGGAACGCCACTCAGGTGTTCGATGTGCTCGACAAGGCGCTGGAAGAGGGGCCGTGGATTCTCGGCAACGACTTCTCCGCCGCCGACATCGTAATCGGCTCCGGACTGAACTTCGCGATCCGCCAGTTCAAGATGGTGCCGCCACGGCCAGCCTTCGATCGCTACATCGACCGCTGCATGGCGCGGCCGGCGTTTCAACGTGCGGAGACAATCGCGGCAGGATGATTCAGCTTTTTCGCTTGTGAGAGAAGACGCAACTAACGCGCCGCTTCAAAGCCCTACTTCGCCGCATCGTTCGACGCGCCGTTGCTCATGCCGTCGCTACGCAGCGCGTCGGGCTGCGGCATCGCAATGATGTTGTAGCCGGAATCGACGAAATGAATCTCGCCGGTAACCCCGCCGGACAGATCCGACAACAAATAAAGCCCGGCGCCGCCAAGTTCATCGAGACTGACGCCACGTCCTCGCGGCGAATGCTTCTGCTGGAACGCAAACATGAAGCGTGCATCGCCGATCCCGGCACCGGCCAGCGTGCGGATCGGGCCGGCCGAAATGGCATTGACGCGGATGTTCTGCCC
This sequence comes from Nitrobacter vulgaris, assembly GCF_031453995.1. NCBI lineage: Bacteria > Pseudomonadati > Pseudomonadota > Alphaproteobacteria > Hyphomicrobiales > Nitrobacteraceae > Nitrobacter > Nitrobacter vulgaris. The sequence continues at coordinate 37,235 of NZ_JAVDPZ010000004.1, forward strand.
GCCGAAATCGACCGCCAGATAGCGCACCGATGCTTCCAGCCCTGCCTTAGCGACGCCCATCACGTTGTAGTTCGGCATCGCGCGGTCGCCGCCATTATATGTCAGCGTGAGCATGCTGCCGCCGTCCGGCATCAGGGCAGCGGCGCGTTTCGCCGCTTCGGTGAAGGCGAAACACGAGATCAGCATGGTGCGCGCAAAATTCGCGCGCGTCGTGTCGGCATAACGGCCATTCAGTTCGCTCTTGTCGGAGAACGCGATGGCATGAACCAGGAAATCCATTTTGCCCCAGGCCTTGCCGATATCGGCGAACACCTTGTCGACAGAGGCGATGTCCTCGACATCGCACGGCAGCACCATTTTGCTGCCAACCGATTCGGCGAGCGGCCTGACCCGTTTGGCCAGCGCCTCGCCCTGGTAGGTGAAGGCCAGTTCCGCGCCGTGCGCGGCCAGTGTCTTGGCGATACCCCAGGCGATCGAGTGGTCGTTGGCGACCCCCATGATCAAGCCGCGCTTGCCTTGCATCAGGTGTGTCATGCGAGACTCCGTCGTCCCCGGCTCCGTGCCGGGCATCCACGCCTTAGCGACGTGGACAGGTTAAAAGGTTTGGATGGCCGGGTCATCCGCGCAAGACATGCTTCGCGCTAAGCCCGGTCTTGACAATATCGATATCGCCGCGACGCCGCAGATCTTCAGCACCGCCGCTCAAACCGATTACGCATCTAATCGTTTGAACACCAGCGTGGCATTGGTCCCGCCGAAACCAAACGAGTTCGACATCGCCGTGCCAATTTTGGCGTTGTCGATACGCTTACGCACAATCGGCATATCCGCGAACACCGGATCGAGTTCGGTGATGTTGGCGCTTTCGCAAATGAAGCCGTTGTTCATCATCAGAAGCGAATAGATCGCTTCCTGTACGCCGGTCGCGCCGAGCGAATGTCCCGTCAGCGACTTGGTAGCGGAAATCGGTGGGCACTTGTCACCCGTGCCGAACACCTTGCGGATCGCCTCGATTTCCGGCGGATCTCCCGCTGGCGTCGAGGTCGCATGCGGGTTAATATAGTCGACTTTCGTTTTCACCGTCGACATCGCCATCTTCATGCAGCGCTCGGCGCCCTCGCCCGACGGCGCAACCATGTCGTAGCCGTCGGACGTTGCGCCATAGCCGACGACTTCGCCGTAAATGCGTGCGCCGCGGGCCTTCGCATGCTCGAGTTCTTCCAGAACCACGACACCGGCGCCGCCGGCGATCACGAAGCCGTCGCGACTGACATCATAAGCACGCGAGGCTGTCGCCGGCGTATCGTTGTATTTCGAGGACATCGCGCCCATGGCGTCGAACAGCACCGAGAGAGACCAGTCGAGTTCCTCACAACCGCCGGCGAAAATGATGTCCTGCTTGCCGATCTGAATGGTCTCATAGGCGTTGCCGATACAGTGGTTGGACGTCGCGCAGGCCGATGAAATCGTGTAGTTGACCCCCTTGATCTTGAACCAGGTGGCGAGCGTCGCCGACGCGGTGGATGACATCGCCTTGGGCACCGCGAACGGACCGACGCGCTTGGGGCCTTTGCTCCGCGTGATATCAGCCGCTTCCACGATTGTACGAGCGGACGGGCCACCGGAACCCATGATGATTCCGGTTCGCTCGTTGGAGATGTCATTCGGCTCCAGACCTGAATCGCGGATCGCCTGCTCCATCGCAACGTGATTCCATGCCGCGCCTTCGGCGAGAAAGCGCATCGCGCGACGATCGATCACATCGGCCGGATTCAGCGTCGGCGCACCCTGCACCTGAGAGCGAAAACCGAGCTCCGCATACTTCTCCGCGCGCGTGATGCCGGATTTGGCCTCGAAGAGACTGGACAGCACTTCCTGAGTATTGTTTCCGATCGACGAGACAATGCCCATCCCCGTGACGACCACCCGCCTCATGATCTCCTCGCATCAAAGTCATATTGTCTCATGAAGCGTCCTCGTCAAAAACCCAACCTGCATCGTCCGGCGACCTCGGCCGTCACGTCCCCGGTTTTGCATCCTGCTTGAACAGACCGACCTTCAGGTCTTTCGCGCGGTAGATAATATCATCGTCGGCGGAAAGCCACCCGTCCGCGATTCCGAGCACGAGCTTCGAGCGCATCACCCGCTTGACGTCGACATTGTAGACGACCTTGCGAATGTGCGGCAGCACCTGACCGGAGAACTTCAGGTCGCCGATACCGAGCGCACGTCCACGGCCTTCACCGCCCGTCCAGCCCAGAAAAAATCCAACCATCTGCCATAGCGCATCGAGGCCAAGGCAGCCGGGCATCACCGGATCGCCCTTGAAATGGCAGCCGAAGAACCAGAGGTCGGGTTTGACGTCGAGTTCGGCGCGGATCAATCCTTTTCCAAACTCCCCGCCATCTTCAGTGATGTCGGTGATGCGATCGAACATCAGCATCGGTGGCAAAGGCAACTGGGCGTTTCCCGGCCCGAACAGCTCCCCCCGGCCGCAAGCCAGCAAACCCTCGTAATCATAGCTGCTGCGCCGGTCCTGCATGCTGCGTGGCCTTTCTCTCTGTTGGGCAATGATGGTTGGAAAGGCGCACGAGACGTGTGCTTTTTCAACTGAGACGGACACTGATCCTAAAGATCAGCGCATTGTGGCTCTCTAACACAGGGTCCGGAGGGGGCAAAGAGCACCCGTTTCGCGTGAGCGTCTGGCGATCCTATGTGATGCAGGCGATGATTCGAGCGAGGCGGGCAACCGTGCGATTCGCCTGACCTGCCAAGCCGATCGTAAGGTGACGGTTACGGGGACAGCTACCCTTCGTCCCCACTTGCGATCCGGACCAGAAAACGTAAGTTATTGATAAGTATATATATTTTGTACTCCGCACGCGTCAGGCCCGCTGAAAAGCGCGGAACTCGGATACGAGTTTTGAGCCGTTCTAGTTGCGAAAAACTTGCATCTAAGGACCTTCTTTCCTATAGTAGGAGACAGCAAGCTCCCTTGGGGAACGGTTGACGGTTGGATTAAGAGTTTTTCGGATGCATGGCGTGAGTACAAGCGAGAACATCGTAGTTGTGACCGAGGACGACCATGATGTATCAGCGGTCGGTCATGGGCGGCAGCCGACTCTGACAGGCTGCCCTTGGCACGACGTCAACGAAATGCTGCAATCGGTCGGGCTGCGGCCGACCCGGCAGCGTATGGCGCTTGGCTGGCTGTTGTTCGGCAAGGGCGCACGCCATCTCACGGCGGAAATGCTTTACGAAGAAGCGACTCTCGCCAAGGTTCCTGTTTCGCTCGCCACCGTTTACAACACGCTCAATCAATTGACCGACGCCGGACTGCTGCGCCAGGTCAGCGTCGACGGCACCAAGACGTATTTCGATACCAACGTCACCGCCCATCACCACTTCTATCTTGAGAACAATCACGAACTGGTCGACATCCCCGATCCGCATCTGGTGATGCCGAAGATGCCGAACGTGCCGGAAGGCTACGAGATCAGCCGTATCGATATGGTTGTACGGCTGCGCAAGAAGCGGTAATCCGACTCGCAGTTTCGAACGATGTTCCCGCTGCCCGGCCCTGCGCCGGGCATTTGGTTTTGTGAGAGGTGTTTAGTCCAACGTTCCGGCGAACGTGGCCGGACGACGATCAGTTGATTTTCTCATCGGCATAGACGCCCCAGAGTCGCTGCTGCTCGATCCAGCCGTCGAAGCCGTCACCCGCAACATGGCACCATCCCGACGCGCAATGTTTGACCTGCGCCACGACGCCAGCCTGCAAGCGGGCAGCCACATTGCCTTGAACATCCGCGCGATCATACAGCAGCGCGAAGTCGTTCTTCGTCTTCATCGTGACGACTGCGGTGCGACGGCCTGACAGCAGCGAGTGATAGACCCACCCCTCGGCTCCCTCGGAGTCCCGGATGCGGCGCCAATTCTCGAATTCCGCAGTGATTTCGACGGGGAGGCCGGCCTTGGTATAGACCCAGGCGACGTCGTTATCCTTGGTCGGACCGGCGCGGACGTTCACGTGGTCGGACTTCAGGCTCACATAACGCGGAACCGGCAGTCCGCTGGTGGATAGCGCGGAGTCCTTGGCGGCGGCGGTGGTTTCGAGCCCAACCGCACTCAGCATCGCCGCTGCGAACACCATGGAAATAGTGCGCCATTTCACCATCATCACCTGCCCCCGAGACGTCCACCATACCACCCGAACCGGCCGCCCCGTCTTCCGGACCCGTCTTGCCTTGGCACGACCTTCTGCTAGAGAGGATCAAACCCAGGATGACCGGGGAGAAGCCCGGGAAAGTGCACGGAAGATGCGAGGGACCCGGGATACCAGGGAGACAGCCGATATCAGCCAGCGACTGCAGTTTCGAACGTGTGGGTTAACAGGGACTGAACGGTATGTCCGCAGAACCTGATTCGCTTGGATTGTGGGTTGCCACAGGCAGTTTCCGAACTCGAACGCGTGGCGTCACCGCGTCACTCCAATGTTTCATCAAAGGTTGCCGCAGGGGTCTACGAATTTCGAAAATCGGAAACTAGAGAGCATCAAATGTCGATCAAGAAAAAGCCTCTGGTTGTCGTCACGCGCAAGCTGCCGGACTCGGTCGAGACTCGAATGCGCGAACTCTTTGACGCGCGGCTCAATCTTGACGACCGGCCGATGACGGCCGAACAGCTCATGGACGCCGTCCGCACCGTCGACATCCTGGTCACGACGGTGACCGACGATATTAACGGGACCGTGCTGAAACAGCCGGATTGCAAGCTGAAGCTGATCGCGCAGTTCGGCAACGGCGTCGATAATATCGATGTTGTCGCCGCGCACGAGCGCGGCATCACCGTCACCAACACGCCGAACGTTCTTACCGAAGACACCGCCGACATGACCATGGCGCTGATTCTCGCAGTCCCGCGCCGCTTCATTGAGGGCGCCGCGCTGCTGACCGCGGGCGGTGACTGGCCGGGCTGGTCGCCGACCTGGATGCTCGGCCGGCGGCTCGGCGGCAAGCGGCTCGGCATTATCGGCATGGGCCGCATCGGTCAGGCCGTGGCGCGCCGGGCCCACGCCTTCGGCCTGCAAATCCACTACCATAACCGCAAGCCCGTGGCGCCGAAGATCGCCGACGAACTCGGCGCGACCTATTGGGATTCGCTCGACCAGATGCTGGCACGGATGGACATCATCTCGGTGAATTGTCCGCATACCCCGGCCACCTTCCACCTCTTGTCGGCGCGCCGCCTCAAGCTGATCCGCAAGGACGCCTATATCGTCAACACTGCGCGCGGCACTGTGATCGACGAGGACACGCTGACGAAACTGATCGAGGCCGGCGAAATCGCCGGCGCGGCGCTCGACGTGTTCGAGCATGAACCTGCAGTCAACCCCAGGCTGGTCCGCCTTGCCAAGGCCGGCAAGGTCGTGCTGCTGCCGCATATGGGGTCCGCCACCATCGAGGGCCGCGTCGAAATGGGCGAGAAGGTCATCATCAACATTCGCACCTTCCTCGATGCGCACAAGCCGCCGGACCGCGTGCTGCCGAGCATGTTGTGAGGAAGCGCTCCGCAAACCCCGTCATTGCGAGCGACGCAAGACCGGCTGCGCCGGGTTTGCGTCAAGCGGAAGCAATCCAGGACCGCATAAAAAACTGGATTGCTTCGTCCGCTTCGCCTCCTCGCAATGACGGCAAGCGAACCTGCGCTATCATCCGTCAGCGATACGCGCTTAAATCCCTGATAGTCGGATGATCGCCGTTGAGCGGATTCGACGGATCGCGTCTGTAATTCAGCGTCTCGAACCGCATTGCGCGCGCATCCACCATCAATAAACGCCCGACCAGCCCCTCGCCGAATCCGACGATCTCGCGGATCACCTCCAACGCCGTCATCGAGCCGAGCACGCCGGCCAGCGCGCCAAGAATGCCCGCTTGCTGGCAGCTCGGCACCGTGCCCTCGGGCGGCGGTTCGGGGAACAGACAACGGTACGTCGGATTGAACTCGCCATCGTCATTTTTTTCGTGCGCGCGGATCGTCGTCAGCGATCCGTCGAACACCCCGAGCGCGGCGGTCACCAGCGACTTCTTCGCCAGATAACAGGCATCCGCCACCAGATAGCGCGTGGCAAAATTATCCGAGCCGTCGGCGACGATGTCGTAGTCTGCAAACAGTGACAACGCGTTCGCCGCATCCAGCCGCATGTGATGAGCGCGGAATACGACATGCGGGTTGAGCGCGCGGATTTTGTCCGCGGCGCTCTCGACCTTGGGACTGCCGATATCCGGCGTCGCGTGAATGATCTGGCGCTGCAAATTCGACAGCGTCACCACGTCGTCATCGATGACGCCGAGCGTACCCACGCCCGCGGCCGCCAGATACATCAGCGCCGGCGCACCGAGACCCCCGGCTCCAATCATCAGCACGCGCGCATTGCGCAGCGCGTTCTGGCCGGGGCCGCCGACTTCGCGCATCACGATGTGGCGGGCATAGCGTTCAAGTTCGTCGGCGCTCAGCATCGTCCTGCCGTTCTCGTCTCGATCCAGCGCCGCACGCGGGCCAGAACCTCAGTGGCTGCTGTTGCCGGCCACGCAGATGTGTTTCAATAGCGCCGTTTCAACGGAGGCGAAAGCTGCCATGCGAGCGACGATGGCCGCGGCATTGATGATCGTGGCCACCACGATGTATGCCCAGGCGCAAACCGGCGGAACTGCCGGAAGCGCGAAAAACAAACCGGCAGCCACCCGCCCGCTGGCGCAAACCCCGGCCGACACCGTAAGCGCGATGGCACCCGCGACGCTGCAAGCACTTCAATCCGACCTGGCATGGACCAGCCACTATAACGGCCTCATCAATGGCGAGGTCAGCGACAGGCTCATCGCTGCGATCAAGGCATTCCAGAACGATCAGGGCGGCAAGCAGACCGGCGTGCTTAACCCGCAGGAACGCGGCGTTCTCGCCGCGGCAGCGCGGAAAGCGCGCGCGAATGTCGGCTGGAAGATCGCCGCCGATGCCGCTATCGGCGTTCGGCTGGGCCTGCCGGCGAGGCTGGTGCCGCAGCAATCGAGCGAGGGCGAAGGCACGAAATGGAGTTCTTCAACCGGCACGATCCAGATCTTCGTCATGCGCCGCAAGGAAGCCGGCCTCACAACCGCAAGGCTGGTCGACCACGAACGCAAGCAGCCCGCCGGTCGCAAGATCGACTACAGCGCCGTCAAACCGGATGTCTTCGTGCTGTCAGGCACACAGGGTCTGAAGAAGTTCTACATGCGCGGCCAACTTCGCGATAGCGAGGCGCGCATCCTGACCATTCTCTACGATCAGGCCACCGAAGGCGTCATGGAGCCGGTGGTGATCGCCATGTCGAGCGCATTCGACCCGTTTCCGGCGAACGGTCCGGCGCTTCGCAAGATGGTGGAATATGCAAGCGGCGTGACTGTCAGCAGCGACGGCGCGATCATCACCGGACGCGACGCCACCGACGGATGCCGGTCGATTGTCGTCGCGGGCCATGGCAATGCGGACAGGATCGCCGACGACAAGGATCACGGCCTCGCGCTGCTGCGCATCTACGGCGCACATGGATTGCATCCGATCGCGCTCGGTCGCGATCCGGCAAAAGGTGGCGTCGATCTGGTCGGCATCACCGATCCGCAAAACCAGGGCGGCGGCTCCGCCGTCAGTCGCATCAAGGCCTCGGTGACGCAGGGCGGCGATGAATTGATGCTGACGCCGGCGCCGGCATTGGGTTTTTCCGGCGCGGCGGCGCTCGATGCAAACGGAAAGCTCGCAGGGCTTGCACTCCTGAAGCCGGCGGACATCGCCGGGCTTTCGGATGCGGCGACGGCCGCACAGGCCGTGCTCGCTCCAGTGGAAGCCGTCCGCGATTTTCTGAAAGCAAACGATGTGACGTCCGACGGAACGCTTGATGCAGAAGCCGCCGTGGTTCGCGTCATCTGCGTACGGAGATAAATCGGCACATCCACTCGGATGGCTGAACCGGGTTACGTCTGGCAACCCGGACACCAGAATGTCGAGCGTCCGTTCTGGGTGAAGCGCCTCACCGTGCACTTGCATGTCGGCGTCCGGCACTTGTCGCCCTCGCGATCGTAGACCCGAAACGAATGCTGGAAGTAACCGAGTTCTCCTGTGGTCTGACGATGATCGCGAAGCGAAGAACCTCCCGCCTTGATCGCCTGATTGAGCACGTCGTGAATGGCAGCGACCAGTCGTTCGGCGCGCTCAGACGGCGCACCCGTTTTCAGGGCAAGCGTTGCGGCGAGACGGCGCGGCGAAAGCCGCGCGCGAAACAGCGCCTCACACACATAGATGTTGCCGAGCCCCGCGACCACGCGCTGATCGAGCAGCGCGGCCTTCAGGCTGGTCTTCTTGTCGCGGCACGACCGCGCCAGCATCGCCGCGTCAAATTCATTCCCAAGCGGCTCCGGGCCGAGTCGTCTCAGTAGCGGCTCGTCGTCGAGCGCTTCGCGCGCGACAACCTTCATGTACCCGAAACGGCGCGGATCGTTGAACACGATCTCGACGCCGGAAGACATCGTAAAACACACATGATCGTGGACGCGACCCTCGTTGCGCCGATGGTGAAAATCGCCCGGAGCCGCGGCTCCGGCCGCATCGATCACGCGAAAGGATCCGGACATGCCGAGATGCATCAGCAGCACGTCGCCGGATGCGAGGTCCGCCAGCAGGTACTTTGCCCGCCGCCCCAGCCCGGTCACGACCTGGCCCTCCAGACGGGCGACGAAATCGGTCTGGAACGGAAACCGCAAGTCCTTGCGCCGGGTCTCGGCGCGGACGATGGTCGCTCCCTCCATCGCTGGCTGTAAGCCGCGGCGTACGGTTTCGACCTCGGGAAGTTCAGGCACCGCTGCGCTCGTTTCGTGGGATTCTCCGGCGTTCTAAGCCGGGGTCTCGTTTTCTTCGCTGAAGACCAGGCAGTTATAGAACGGATCAGTCACCGTCATGGTGGTAGCGCCCCAGGGCTGGCGTTCCAATCCCGGCCGGGCATAGCCGTAACGCTTGGCAAGCAGCCCAGCCTGATAATCCGCAAGCCCCGTCGTCTCGATGATGATCCGTGCGCCGGGCGAGCAGCCTCCGTGGTGTTCGCTGAGATGCAGCACCGCCGAGCCCAGCGATATCCCCATGTAGAGCGGCAGATCCGGCTCGAACCGATGTTCGAAATCGACCTTGAAGCCGAGAAAATCGAGGTAGAACTCCCGCGCCTTGCGGACATCGAACATCCGGAGGGTGGGGGTCACGCTGGCAAACTTTGGAGACATGGACGCTTCCCTCTTGATGTCGCCGGTTAACCACTCTCCGATGGCGATCCATCCCCAGATCGACCTGGCTTGTAGCGCAGCGCAGCATGGCAGGCTATGGTTCGGTCATGGAGAAAATGGGCATGGATCGAGAGGACCAAACGCATTTCGGCTTCAGGGACGTCCCCCTGGTGGACAAGCAGACGCTGGTGAACGACGTCTTCCACAGCGTGGCGCAGCGTTACGACCTGATGAACGATCTGATGTCCGGCGGACTGCACCGCGTCTGGAAGGATGTGATGATCACGGCGCTGAACCCGCCGCGCAGCGATGCGCCGTTTTCGCTGCTCGATGTCGCAGGCGGCACCGGGGACATTGCCTTTCGGGCCGCGAAAGCCGCGGGCCACGGATTTCAGACCACCGTCTGCGACATCAATCCGGATATGCTCGCGGTCGGCCGCGAGCGCGCCATCAAGACACATCTCGATCATCAGGTGTCGTTCGTCGAAGGTAACGCCGAGGCATTGGCGTTCGCGGATCGCAGTTTTGACGCCTATACCATCGCTTTCGGCATCCGCAACGTGCCGCGCATCGACGCCGCGCTGCGCGAAGCGTGTCGGGTGCTAAAGCCAGGCGGCCGGCTTCTCTGTCTCGAATTCTCGACGGTCGATGTGCCGGGACTCGACAAAATCTACGATCTGTTCTCTTTCAAGGTGATCCCGCCGCTCGGCCGCACCGTCACAGGCGACGCCGACTCCTATCAGTATCTGGTCGAATCAATCCGCAAATTTCCGAAGCCGAGCGCCTTTGCCGACATGATCCGTGATGCCGGCTTCGCCCGCGTGACCTGGCAGGCGCTCTCCGGCGGCATCGTCGCACTACACTCGGGCTGGCGTTTGTGATCTCCGCATTATCCCACGTCGCGCGGCTGGCACGCGCCGCGTTCGTGTTCGCGCGCGAAGGCGTGTTCGGCGTCGTCGATCCCTCGCTGGTGCCGCCGCCCGGACAGCTCGCGCTGCGCATGGCCCGCCTCGTCGAGCGCCGCGGCGCGAAATCCGGCTCGCGGCTGACGCGCGCGCTAACGCGACTCGGGCCGGCCTATCTCAAGCTTGGACAATTCCTGGCCACGCGCCCCGATGTCATCGGCATCGCCATGGCTCGCGATCTGGAAAGCCTGCAGGACCGCTTGCCGCCGTTTTCACAAGCGGAAGCTGAAGCGGTGGTCGCGGCGTCTTTGGAAAGACCCGTGACACAGGTTTTCGCAAGTTTCGGACCGCCGGTGGCGGCAGCCTCGATCGCACAGGTCCATCGCGGCGAGGTCGAGAAGAACGGCGTCCGAAAGCAGGTTGCGGTCAAGGTGTTAAGGCCGAATGTCGGCGCACGCTTTCGACGCGACCTTTCAGACTTTTTTTTCGTCGCCAACAAGGCCGAAGCGCATTCGGCCGAAGCGCGGCGCCTGCGCCTCATCGAAATCATCAACACCATGTCTCGATCGGTAGCGATGGAAATGGACCTGCGGCTGGAGGCGGCCGCACTGTCGGAGATGGCGGAGAACACCCGCGACGATCGGGACTTTCGCGTTCCTACTGTGGACTGGGATCGCACCACTCACAACGTGCTGACGATGGAGTGGATCGACGGCATCGCGCTGAACGATCATGCGCGTCTTGCGCAAGCGAAAGCCGATCTGCCCGAGCTCGGCCGCAAGGTGATCCAGAGTTTTCTGCGCCATGCGCTGCGCGACGGCTTCTTTCACGCCGACATGCATCCGGGCAACCTGTTTCTCGACGATTCGGGCCGGCTGGTCGCGGTCGACTTCGGCATCATGGGACGGCTGGGATTGAAAGAGCGGCGTTTCCTTGCCGAAATTCTGCTCGGCTTTATCACGCGTGACTACCGCCGCGTCGCCGAGGTGCACTTCGAGGCCGGATACGTGCCGGGCCATCACTCGGTGGAAAATTTCGCGCAAGCGATCCGCGCCATCGGCGAGCCGATCCACAATCGCACCGCCGAGGAAATCTCGATGGCCAAGCTGCTGACGCTGCTGCTTGAGGTCACCGGCCTGTTCGACATGCAGACGCGCCCCGAACTGATCCTGTTGCAGAAGACCATGGTGGTGGTCGAAGGGGTGGCGCGCAGCTTCGACCCTAAATTGGATATCTGGACGGTGGCCGATCCGGTCGTCCGCGAATGGATTACGGAGAATCTCGGCCCGATCGGACGGATGCAGGGCGCGATTGCCGGCGCCGGCGAGCTTGGCCGCCTGCTCGGTGGGTTGCCGGCGATCGCCTCGCGAACGGTCTCTCTCATCGAGCAGTTCGAGGCGATGGCGCGCGAAGGGCTGACATTGGGGCCTGACACCATTGCGGAGATCAAGCGGGCTGAAGAACGCAGTCAGCGCTGGAATATTCTGGCGCTCTGGGTCATCGCCGCGGCGCTTATGGGCCTGCTCTGGACCGCACATTGATTGAGTTGATTGCAGTGATACCAATCGACTGATATCAATGCTATCATACGTATCGCAGGACTATCATGGCCAGCCTGACCATCCGCAAGCTCGACGACGCCATCAAGGCCGAGCTGCGGATGCGGGCCGCCCGCAACGGCCGTTCGGTCGAGGACGAGGTCCGCGTTATCCTGCGCGAGGCTGCAACTCCCGCTGCGCCGGCGGTCACCACCGTCAGCAACGTATCCCGCAACGCAACAATCCCACGCTGGCATAATTTACGACACAATAGCAATGCTTTACTTAGAATAACACTGATCATTGGCGGCGGGATCGCCGCTTATAAGGCGCTCGATCTGATCCGACGATTGAAGGAGCGCGGTTTTATTGTGCGGTGCATCATGACAAATGCTGCGCAGCAATTCGTCACGCCCCTGAGCGCCGGAACGCTTTCAGATGAGCGTTGCTATACCGACCTGTTCGATCAAGGCAGCGAATTCGACGCGGGCCATATCCGGCTCGCGCGGGACTGTGACCTCATCGTGGTAGCGCCTGCAACAGCCGACCTGATGGCAAAGATGGCACACGGCCACGCTGACGATCTCGCGAGTGCCATTTTGCTCGCCGCCGACAAGCCGATTTTGCTGGCACCGGCGATGAACCCGCTGATGTGGAACAACCCGGCGACATGTCGCAACGTGGCGCAGCTCGCGCGCGATGGCGTCGCCATGATCGGTCCTGACGCCGGCGAGATGGCGGAAGCGGGTGAGGCCGGCGTCGGCCGCATGGCCGAGCCTGTGACGATCGCGACCGCCGCCGAGCGGATTCTCAGGCCTCCGCAGGCGCAACCATTGAAGGGCCGCCGAGTCCTGATCACCGCCGGACCGACCTTTGAGCCGATCGATCCCGTGCGCTACATCGCCAACCGCTCCTCGGGTAAGCAAGGCTTTGCCATTGCAGCGGCGGCGCAGGCGGCCGGAGCCGAGGTGGCGCTGATTTCCGGTCCGGTCGACCTCGATGACCCCGCCGGCGTCACCGTGGAGCATGTCGAATCCGCGCGGGAGATGCTGGCGGCTGTGGAAGCCGCGCTGCCCACCGACATCGCGATTTTCTCGGCTGCGGTTGCCGACTGGCGCGTCGCGCACGAAGGCGCGCAGAAATTGAAGAAGACCGCGGCCGGGGTTTCGCCGCTGCAACTGACAGAGAACCCGGACATCCTCGCAACCATCTCAAACCTGCGCGACAAACGCCCGCCCCTCGTGATCGGCTTCGCCGCCGAAACCGAACATCTCATCGAGAATGCCAAGGCAAAATTCGCACGCAAAGGCTGCGACTGGATCGTCGCCAACGATGTCTCTCCCGGAACCGGCGTGATGGGCGGCGACCGGAACACGGTGCATCTGTTGACGCGCGGCGAAGGCGGCGAGATCAAGACCGAGTCCTTCGCCGTCATGACCAAGGAAGAGGTGGCCGCAATGCTGATCGAACGCATTGTCTCAACCATGACGGATTCGTCGAAGTGAGCGGCCCGATCAAGGTTGACGTCGTGCAATTGCCTCATGCCGAGGGTCTTCCGCTGCCTTGCTACCAAAGCAGCCAGGCGGCCGGTCTTGATCTCGTCGCCGCAATTCCCGAACAGGCGCCGCTGGTTCTCGTCGCCGGACAGCATGCGATGGTTCCGACCGGGCTGATTATCGCATTGCCCGACGGATTCGAGGCGCAGGTTCGGCCGCGCTCCGGCCTCGCTGCCAAGCACGGGGTTACCGTGCTGAATTCGCCCGGCACCGTGGACGCCGATTATCGGGGCGAGATCAACGTCCTCCTCGTTAACCTCGGAACGGCATCATTCACCATCCGCCGCGGCGAGCGCATCGCGCAGATGGTCGTGGCACCGGTGACGCGGATTGAACTCGCGCGCGCGGTGTCGTTGTCGGCAACGACCCGCGGCAGCGGTGGATTTGGTTCGACCGGACGCTAGCTTCACGGATGCGCGGACTCATCGTTCGGGCGCGGGCTCGTTTGCTTTTGGCGGCACCACAATGGTGCCGGCGTTGGGGTGATGATCGTCGGCGAGCGTTCCCCGCCGGACGCCATCACCCGGCATTCGTCCATCAAATAGGAACGGCCGTGTCCCATCCGCGCTGCCAACGGTCGGCGTGTGCGATTGTCCAGACTTGGTATCTTGCGCGTTGGCCGCGGTCACGACCAGTGCCAACACAAACGCGATTGCTAATCGCAACATGACGGCTCCTCCTCTTGCGCGCGGGACAAGCGCGCGGCGACGCGACTCAGTTTCGGCCACTGTCGGGGAGGAACCGGGCGCCAGGATGACGGCCAGCCATGTCTTTGGTGGGATTCATACTTCGAGACGTCATACCCGGCATAAAACCGGACATGACGATTCAATCAAACCTCATCCCGCTTTAGCCCCTGCCACCCGTCTTTAAGAAAATCGTTTCGAAAATGTCGCGGCCGCGCATTTTTCCATTGCCGGATTCCCGTTCACGGTCTGGACTCTTACCCCCCGAGTCCGCTTAAGCATAATGGTGGTCGATTCGTGAACGGCGAACGGTTTGCCGGTCGAACATCGTCGTGCGGTTTTGGGGCAAAGATGTCAGGCGTAATCGGCGTGATGCGTCGGACCTTACTGTCGTGCACCTCGCTGGTGCCGGGCGGCATCGCCGGTGCCGGCGCGGTCAGCCTCATTGACATATCGCCCGCTTGGGCAGCCGAACCAGCGCTGGCCGAACGGCTGCTCCAGACTTTCATGAATCTCAGTCGGCAGGATTTGACTGCGCTGGCGATGGCGCTCGGCGTGCTGAGTTTCTCGGTGGTCGCCGCTATCCTGCTGATGCGCACGCGCATCCGCGCCGCCGCGAACGAACAGCGGCTGCGCGCCGAAATCCGCGACCTTCAATCGGAGGCCGACCGCTTTCGCGCCCTTCTATTCGTGGAACCGCAGATTTTGATTTCGTGGGGCGCGGGCGAGGACCGTCCCCAGGTCAGCGGCGATACCGCGCTGCTGTTACCGCAGGAGCCAAAACAGCCCTTGCGGGTTTTGGCGTTCGGAACCTGGCTGCTGCCTGAGCCGGCGTTGCAGATGGATCACGCGGTCGATGCGCTGCGCAATGCCGGAGAAGGCTTTCTGCTCAATCTGGTCACGTCGGCCGGACGCACCGTAGAAGCGATGGGCCGCGCCATCGGCGGCCAGGCCATCGTGCGTATCCGGGATCTTGGCGGTTTGCGGCGCGACCTCGCCGAGATGACACTGCGTCATAACAGTCTCCTGGCAGAAACAGAGATGCTGCGGGCCTTCGCAGCCGCAGCGCCATGGCCTCTCTGGGCGAGAGGCGAAGACGGCAATATCTCCTTCGCCAACGCGGCCTATGCGCGCGCCACCGAAGCCGCCCACGCAACCGACGCAATCCAGCGCAATCTCGAACTGCTCGACAGCGAGGACCGTATCGCGATGGCGCGGGCGCTGAACGATCATGCCACTTTTACCGCGCGGCTGCCGATCGTTATCGGCGGCGAGCGGCGGATGCACGACATCCACGCACTGCGGACCACCGGCGGGAGCGCCAGCATCGCGCTCGACGTCAGCGAGGCTACGGAGCTAAGGCAGGCGCTGACGCGGATGGCGGACGCACATCGCCGAACCCTCGACCAATTGTCATCGGGCGTCGCCGTGTTCGACGGGCAGCGGCGGCTCGCTTTCTACAACGACTCTTACCGCCGGCTGTGGGATCTCGACCGCCCCTTTCTCGATGGGCATCCCGACGACTCCAGCGTGCTCGATCGCCTGCGCGCGGCGCGCCGATTGCCGGAACAGCCGGACTTCCGCGCATGGAAAGCACGCCTGCATGAAGCCTATCGCGCCAACGAGGCCGTCAAGGACGTATGGTATCTGCCGGACGGGCGCGCACTCAGCATCGTCACCACGCCGAATCCGGAAGGCGGTGTCACCTACCTGTTTGACGATGTCACGGAAAGCCTGAATCTGGCTCGGCGATATGACCGGCTCATCACCGTGCAGCGCGAGACCCTCGACAGCCTGACCGAAGCAGTCGCGGTTTTCGGCAGTAACGGACGCGCGCAACTTTTCAATCCGGCCTTTGCGCGGATGTGGAAGCTTTCGCCCGAGGCGCTTTCGCAGCAGCCGCATATCGATACGGTCGAGGCGTGGTGCAAACCGTTGTTCGACGACAATGACGCCTGGCAGACGATCCGCAGGGCGGTCACCGGCATCGACAATCGCACCTCAGTGCCGCTCAAGCTCGAGCGCAAGGACGGTAGCATCCTGGACTGCATGACCATGCCGCTTCCCGACGGCGCCACCATGCTGACCTTCCATGACATCACAGATAGCGAGAACGTGGAACGCGCGCTGCGCGAGCGCAACGATGCGCTCGAGACCGCCGATCAGATGAAAATCGATTTCGTCCATCACGTCTCGTACGAACTTCGCTCGCCCCTGACGACCATCATCGGTTTCGCGCATCTGATGAATGATCCCGGCACGGGGCCGCTCACCGAAAAGCAGGCCGAGTATGTCAACTACATCACCTCGTCGACAGACGCGCTGCTGGCGCTGACCAACAACATCCTCGACCTCGCCACCATCGACGCCGGCGCCATGACGCTTGAGCTCGGGCCGGTCGATGTCCGCAAGACCATCGCGGCGGCAGCGGAAGGCATTCAGGACCGGCTGACCCGCGATCGAATCGTGCTGAATGTCGATGTCGATCCGGACATCGGCAACTTCATCGGCGACGAGCGCCGCATCGTTCAGGTTCTCTATAACCTGCTTGCCAATGCCGCCAATTTCTCGCCGCCGGACGCCGTCATCACGGTGAGCGCCCGGCGCGCCGAGCACAACGTGAGATTTGCCGTGATGGACGAAGGTCCCGGCATTTCGCCCGACGTCAAGGACAAGGTGTTCGACTGGTTCGAAAGCCACGCGAACGGATCGCGCCATCGCGGCCCCGGCCTGGGCCTTTCGCTGGTGCGTTCCTTCGTGGAACTCCATGGCGGGCGCGTGCATTTCGATTCCACCACCAAGAGCGGCACCCGGGTCGTGTGTGATTTTCCACTTGACCAAACCGCCCACCGAAACGCCGCCGAATGAGTGGACCGTCGAGATTCGCGACCGCGCTCCTCAACGAGACTGCGACCGCGCATCTCATGGCCGACCTGGCGCTCCTGATCGGTCCCGGGGACGTCATCACCCTGTCCGGCGATCTCGGCGCAGGCAAGACCTCCGCCGCGCGCGCCATGATCCGGTATCTCGCGAGCGATGACACGATCGAGGTACCGAGCCCGACCTTCACCCTGGCGCAACATTATGATCTGCCGCCCTGTCCGCTGCTCCACGCCGACCTCTATCGCCTCAGTGGCCCCGATGAACTTGAGGAGATTGGCCTCGCGCCGCTGCCCGAAGACACGCTGGTCCTGATCGAATGGCCGGACCGCGCAGCCGGCGGCCTGCCTGCTGATCGGATCGACATCGCCATCAGCCACAGTCCGGCACTCGGATCAGCCGCGCGCGCCGCCGAAATCACCGGGTATGGCAAGGCCGCCTCTCAGGTTTCGCGGCTTGCCGCGCTGCGCCGATTCCTCGACGATGCCGGGTGCTTGGACGCGGAACGGCGCCGCATGCCCGGAGACGCTTCGACGCGCTCATACGCCCGGATAATCTGCAGCGATGGCAGTTTCATCCTGATGAACGCGCCACGGCGACCCGATGGACCGGCGATCCACGACGGCAAATCCTACAGCGCGGCGGTGCATCTTGCCGAAGACATCAAGCCCTTCGTCGCGATCGCCCGCGGCCTGCGCGACCACGGCTTCTCCGCGCCGGTGATCCATCATGCCGATCTGGAGTCGGGATTCCTGATTACCGAAGATTTCGGCAGCGCCAGCTTTGTCGAAGGCACGCCGCCGACGCCGATCGTCGAGCGTTATCAAACGGCTACCGATCTGCTGGCCGCGCTGCATTGTCAGACACTGCCCGACACGCTTCCGGTGGCGGCGGACATCGCCTACACCATTCCGGTGTTCGATACCGAAGCGATGCTGGTCGAGGTCGGCCTGATGCTGGACTGGTATCTGATCGACCGCGGCATTGAACCGAGCGAAGACCTGCGCGCGGAGTTCATGACAATCTGGCGCGCATTGCTGGCGAAACCGAGTGCTGCGTCCAGAACCTGGGTGTTGCGTGATTTCCACTCGCCCAATTTAATCTGGTTGGAGCAACAGCGAGATATCCGAAAGGTCGGCATCATCGACTTTCAGGACACCGTGCTCGGTCCCGCCGCCTACGATCTGGTCTCGCTTTTGCAGGATGCACGGGTGGACGTTCCCGAATCGATCGAACTCGCGTTGCTTACCCGCTACGTGAAGGCGCGGCTGGAATCGGACGCGCGGTTCGATCCCGCCGGTTTCGCCGAGCTGTATGCCATCATGTCGGCACAACGCAACACCCGGCTGCTCGGCACGTTCGCGCGACTCAATCGGCGCGATGGCAAACCGCACTATCTGCGACATCAACCCCGGATCTGGACCTATCTCACGCGCTCGCTGGCTCACCCGGCGTTATCAGCGGCCCAAGAGTGGTATCAGAATCACGTTCCGCCTCCGGCGGGTTGAACCGTTTTATTTTACGCCTTTTTTTAGAAGTAGCGCCGTAGCTTCGGAGCCCGGGATCTATCCTGCGGATCGCGGCACAGTCGTCCTTCCAAGAGGGAGCACATCATGGGTGTAGAACGGCGCAAAGGCGAGCGCGTCACCTTCGAGCGCGGTTACAGCGCGCGCATGATGGGCATCGACGGCACCTGGCGCCGCGACTGCACCATCGAGGACGTATCGGAAATCGGCGCCAAGCTGACTATCGAAGGCTCCATCGAAGGCCTGCATCTTAAGGAGTTTTTTCTGCTGCTGTCATCCACGGGCCTCGCCTATCGCCGCTGCGAACTGGCCTGGGTCAATGGCGACCAGGTTGGCGTCAATTTCCTGAAGCAGAGCGACAAAAAGAAAAAGACAAGCCGGCAAAACAGCGCCACGGCGGACACCTGATCCTGGAGCGAATGAAGAACAAGCGCGGTGCGGTTTCCGCCCGGATCCCACCATTCAATCCTGCAGCCCCTCCGCTATCATGGGCGCGTCATCATCTCGGGTGTGTATCGCCGGAGTTATCAGTGCGATTCGTAACGCGGCGTGATACAGGGCCTTTACGCTTCTGATGGAATCAGAAGCGTGGTTTTATGATTCTGGTCTGACGCGTTTTCTTCACGCGAACCGGGGTATCCACTTCGCTCGAAACCGCTATAGTTCGCTGAATCGACGATGTGCGTGAGCTAAGACATGCCAGTTACTCCTACCAAAGCCATGGTACTCGCCGCGGGCCTCGGCCTGCGCATGCGGCCGCTGACCGAGCGGATGCCAAAACCCATGGTGCCGGTGGCCGGCAAGCCGCTGCTCGATCACGTACTGGACAAGTTGGCGGAGACCAGCGTCGAAGAAGCGGTCGTTAACGTGCGCTATCTTCCCGATCAGATCATCGATCATGTCGCGCTCCGCATCAGGCCGCGGATCATTATCTCCGATGAGCGCAATGAGGTGCTGGGCACCGGCGGCGCCGTGGTCAAGGCCCTGCCGCTGCTCGGCGAGGCGCCGTTCTTCCATCTCAACGCCGATACGATGTGGACCGACGGCGCGCGTTCCAATCTGATGCGGCTGACCGAGGCCTTCGATCCCGCGCGCATGGACATTCTGCTGCTAATGGCGCCGACCGCGAGCAGCATCGGCTACAGTGGCAGCGGCGATTACGCCATGCTGCCCAATGGAGCGCTTCGCAGACGGAAAGAGAACCAGGTCGTGCCGTTCGTTTATGCCGGCGCCGCCATCATGTCGCCCACGCTGTTCGCCGGCGCGCCGACAGGAGAGTTTTCGCTGACGACGATATTCGACCAGGCCGGCGAGCGGGACCGGCTGCTCGGGCTGCAGCTCGACGGCCTCTGGATGCATGTCGGAACACCCGATGCCGTCCAGGAGGCCGAGAAAGCGGTCCTCGCGGGCGTCATCTGACGCCTGCCTTTCAACCGGTCGCCGCTCCTCTCCCGCTCATGTCATGATATGCCTGATCTCGAATCAGGATCCCTCATGCGCGTCCACAACGTCCCCGCGTCAGTACCGTTTCTACGTACCGTCATCACCGCACTGGTCGACGGCGAACTGATCGAGGGATTCCGTCCGCGCACGCAGCCCGAACGACTTGCCGAGGCCACGCTCTACCTGCCGACCCGCCGCGCCGGCCGCATGGCGCGCGATATCTTCCTCGACGTACTGGATCTCGACGCCGTGATCCTGCCGCGCATCGTCGCGCTCGGCGGCATCGACGAGGACGAACTGGCTTTCGCGCAGGCAGTCTCGCTGTCGCCGGAGTCGCTCGAATTGCCGCCGGCGCTCGACGGGCTCGCGCGCCGCCTCGCGCTCGCGCAGCTTATCAATGCATGGGCGGATCGGCTGAAACCGGGTGAGCCGGCGCAAGCGCCGCTGGTTCTCGGCGGCCCGGCCTCGACGCTGACGCTTGCCGAGGATCTCGCGCGACTGATGGATGACATGGCGACGCGCGGCGTGGACTGGCGCGCGCTTGACGGGCTCGTGCCCGAGGCGCTCGACCGCTATTGGCAGCTCACGCTCGATTTCCTGAAGATCGCGCGAAACTATTGGCCGGATCATCTTCAGGAAAAGGAGCGGATCGAACCGGTGGCGCGGCGCGATCGCCTGATCGAAGCCGAGGCCGCGCGTCTCCTCACCCATCATGCGGGACCCGTGATCGCGGCCGGCTCCACCGGTTCGATGCCATCGACTGCAAAACTGCTGCATATCATTGCAACTCTGCCGCAAGGCGCGGTGGTGCTGCCGGGACTGGATACCGACCTCGACGAAGACGCATGGCAACTGATTGGCGGCCGCAAGGATAAAAGCGGCGCATTCATCACGCCGCCCGCCGCCGGTCATCCACAGTTCGCGCTGCACGGTCTGCTCACGCGGTTCGGCATCGCGCGACGCGACGTGAGAGCGCTTGGCTCCCCTGCGCCATACGGGCGCGAGATGCTGGCGTCCGAGGCAATGCGGCCGGCGGAGGCGACCGCGCAATGGCACACCCGGCTTGCCGAGCCCGAGGTCGCCGAGAAGATCGCGGCCGGACTGCAAAGCCTCGCAGTAATCACCGCCGCCAATCCGGAAATGGAAGCGCTCAGCATCGCTGTTGCCATGCGCGAGGCTCGCGACCTGAACAGGACCGCGGCGCTTGTGACGTTCGACCGAGCGTTGGCGCGCCGGGTGATGGCGGCGCTCGGCCGCTGGAATCTCGCCTTTGACGATTCGGGCGGTGACCCGCTGATGGACACATCTGCGGGAATATTCGCACGGTTGGTCGCCGAGACGGCGTGCAACGGCCTGGAGCCGCCGACCCTGCTGGCCCTGCTGAAGCATCCGCTGTGCCGGCTCGGTCGCTCCACTGGAGGATGGGCGCGCGCAATCACAACACTGGAGCTTGCGATCCTGCGCGGCACCCGGCCGCCGCCGGGCAGCAAGGGACTCGCGGATGAGTTTGCGCAATTCTGCGGCGAACGCGACAAGCTCGATCGCGGCGAGAATTCTTCTCTGCATCGCAGCGAGCCCCGCGCCGCGCTGAAGCCACATCATCTTGACGAAGCCCGCGCCCTGATCACGGCCTTGCAGGACGCACTCACGCCGCTCGAAAGCGATGGCGCATCAAGGTCGGCGGACTTCACCATTCTCGCCTCGCAGCATCGCCAGGTAGTCGAAGCAATGTCGCATGACGATCAAGGCGTTGCCGTCGCATTCGACGGCCAGCATGGCCGTGCGCTCGCCGAGGCGTTCGGCGATTTGCGCGAGGCAGGCGACCGCAGCGGTTTGACGGTCAAGATCGCTGATTATCCGGAAGCGTTCGAGGCCGCGTTCGGCGACCGCGTCGTGCGCCGGCCGCAGACCGCGACGGCAAGCCTGCGTATCTACGGCCCGCTCGAAGCGCGTCTCACCCAATGCGACCGCGTCATTCTCGGCGGGCTCAATGAGGGCGTCTGGCCGCCCGCGCCGCCGACCGATCCCTGGCTCAGCCGGCCGATGCGACACGAGCTCGGGCTCGATCTTCCGGAACGGCGCATCGGACTTTCCGCGCACGATTTCACTCAGCTTCTCGGTGCCGAGGATGTCATCCTCAGCCACGCCGCCAAAGCCGGGGGCGCGCCGGCGGTTGCATCCCGTTTCCTGCATCGGCTCGAAGCCGTCGCCGGCACAGCACGCTGGACGGCTGCGAAACAGGCGGGAGCGCGATACATTCAATATGCGGAAGCGCTCGATCGGCCCGACGAGGTCACGCCGGTCGCGAAACCCGAACCAAAGCCGCCGCGTGTGGCGCGGCCGACGCACTTGTCCGTGACTGCGATCGAGGACTGGCTGCGCGATCCCTACACCATCTATGCCAAATACGTTCTGAAGCTCTTGCCGCTCGATGCCATTGACATGCCACTGTCGGCGGCGGACCGCGGCTCGGCGATTCATGACGCGCTCGGCGATTTCACAAAGCTGCATCCGGCAAACCTGCCCGACGATCCGCAGGACGTGTTGCGCGCCATCGGCGAAAGCCGTTTCGCGCCGCTCATGCAGCGGCCAGAGGCGCGCGCGCTGTGGTGGCCACGCTTCCAGCGCATCGCGGCGTGGTTCGCGGAATGGGAAGCGTCGCGACGAACGCAACTCGTGAAGATTGACGCCGAGGTTAGCGGCAAGATCGAGATCCCGATCAACGGTGATCGCAACTTTATTCTGTCGGCGCGTGCCGACCGCATCGAGCATCTCATCGACGGCCGCTTTGCCGTTCTCGACTACAAGACCGGCAGCCCGCCGAGCAATAAGCAGGTGCGGCTCGGCTTGTCGCCACAGCTTACGCTGGAATCCGCGATCCTGCGCAAGGGCGGTTTCGCGGGCATTCCCCCCGGCGCATCGGTCAGCGAGCTGATGTATGTCCGGCTTAGCGGCAACAACCCACCCGGCGAGCCACGTCAGGTCGATCTCAACAACAGCAAGACCGACAAACAATCACCGGATGAGGCCGCCGATCGCGCTCTTGAAGAACTCACGGCGCTGATCCGCGCTTTCGACGACGAGCAACAGGGCTATGTATCGCTCGACCTGCCGATGTGGAAAACACGCTACGGTGCCTATGACGATCTCGCACGGGTCAAGGAATGGTCGGCTGCGGGCGGGCTGGGGTTAGAGGAATGGTGAAGGCATCCCGCTCCGTTCATCCCGACGCCAGCGCGCGCCAGCAGCGTGCGTCCGATCCGGCAACCTCGGTGTTCGTGTCCGCCAATGCCGGATCGGGCAAGACTCACGTGCTGGTGCAGCGCGTGATCCGCCTGTTGCTCAACGACGTTCCCCCGGCGCGCATCCTCTGCATCACCTTCACCAAGGCCGCCGCCGCGAACATGGCGGAGCGGGTGTTTTCAACGCTGGGTCACTGGGTCACGCTCGACGATGAGGCGCTGGACGCAGCGCTGCGCGGCGTCGGTATCGCGCAGCCTGACGTGAAATGGCGAGAACGGGCGCGCAAACTGTTTGCATCCGCGCTGGAAACGCCGGGCGGGCTGAAGGTGCAGACCATTCACGCGCTGTGCACGCGGCTGTTGCAGCAGTTTCCGTTCGAGGCGCAGGTGCCGGCGCGCTTCACCGTGCTCGACGAACGCGACCAGACCGAGATAATGGAGCGCGCGAGCATCCGTATCATGCTTGACGCTTCGCAAAATCCTGACAGTCCGGCCGGGCGAGCGTTGCGATACGCCATGAGCGCGGCCGCTGACTCGACACTGCGGGACGTCGTCAACCAAGCCTGTCTCAGCCGCGATCACGTCATGGTCCGGACCGAAGACCGTGGCATCGAGCAGACGATCCGGGATGTTGCCGATGCGCTCGGTGTCGATCCAGCCGAGCGCGTCGAGGATGTCGAGCGCGAGATCGTCGACGGGCCGAACCTGCCGAGGTCGGAATGGAAATCGCTCGCCGCGATTCTGAAGACAGGCAATAAATCCGACATCGACCAGTCTAACCGCCTTTGCGAGGCGCACGTCATGGTGGGAAATGCCGCGCAAGCCGATCGCTATCTCGACGTCTTCCTGACCGGGGATGGCAGCCGGCGCAAATCCTTCGTTACAAAGAAGATCAGCGATGTCCGGCCCGACATCGCTGAAATGCTCGATCGCGAGTGCACCCGTGTGATCGCGCTGCTCGAACGCCGACGCGCCATCAACATCCGCGACCGCACGCAATCCCTGCTGGTCATCGCGACCGCAGTCGCCTCCAACTACCAGCGCGAGAAGCACGAGCGCGGCCTTCTTGATTACGACGACCTGATCGACAAGACTCTTCGGATGCTGGAGCAGACATCGCCGGGATGGGTCCACTACAAGCTCGATCGCGGCGTGGATCACGTGCTGATCGACGAGGCGCAAGATACGAGTCCAAAGCAATGGGACATTGTCGAGCGCATCATCGCCGAGTTCACCACCGGTGAAGGCGCGCGCGAAGGCGTCAAGCGAACCGTGTTCGCGGTCGGCGACGAGAAACAGTCGATTTTCTCGTTCCAGGGCGCGGCCCCGCGCGAATTCGACGAGCGGCGGCGCAAGCTGGAGCAGAAATTCCGCGCTGCCGAGCTTCCGTTTCGCAAGGAAGATTTCATCTACTCATTCCGATCCGGAAAAACGATCCTCGAGTCGGTCGACCATGTGTTCCGCGATCCGAATATCTATTCCAGCATCCATGCGGTCGGCGCACATCCCGTGCATGAATCGCTGGCGGACGCCGCACCCGGCATCGCCGATCTCTGGAATCTGGAGGAGCGCGACCAGCGCGAGGAGATCGAGGGCTGGCGCGCGCCGTTCGATCAGGTTACCGCAACCAGCCCCGAGGTCAAACTTGCACGGCGCATCCGGGCCGAGATCAAGACGCTGATCACGCAAGGCACCATGACCGGGCATCTGGGCAATCGTCGTCCGCTCGGCTATGGCGATATCCTGGTGCTGGTGCGGCGACGCGGTAACACCTTTGACGCCGTCATCCAGGCGCTGAAGCAGTCCGGCATTCCCGTGGCCGGCGCCGACCGCCTCAAGCTGACCGAGCACATCGCGATCATCGACCTGATGAATCTTGCGGATGCACTGCTGCTGCCGCGGGACGATCTGGCGCTTGCAGTAGCGCTGAAAAGCCCGCTGTTCGGCCTCGACGACGACGACCTATTCACGCTGGCATGGCAGCGCAAAGGCTCGCTGCGCGACGCACTCGCCGAGCATGCGCCAACGAACGATAGACTCCGTGACGCACTCGAGCGCCTCAAGCGGTGCGAAAGTCGCGCCACACGCGAGACGCCGTTCGCGTTTTTCGCGTGGCTCCTGGGCGGCCAAGGAGAGATCGATGGCGGACGACGGCGCATCCTGCGCCGGCTCGGCCATGAAGCCAATGATGCGCTCGATGAGTTTCTTGAACTGGCGCTGACCTATGAGCGCAAGGCCCCCGCGTCGCTGCAAGGCTTCATGGCGTGGTTGCGCGCTGCGGATACCCAGGTGAAGCGCGACATGGAAATTTCGCGCGACGAAGTGCGCGTGATGACCGTGCATGGCGCGAAAGGACTCGAAGCCTCGGTGGTGTTTCTCGCCGACACTTCGACATCGCCAGCCGACACCGAGCGTCTCAGCCTGATTCGTATGGCGCGCGGCAATGCTCCCGCCGGCGTTGCCGGCGTGACGATCTGGGCCGGCAAGAAGGCAGAGGATCCGCCTTGCGTGGCGCAAGCCCGCGCGGCCATGACCACGGAAACCGAGCACGAATATCGCCGTCTGCTTTACGTCGCGATGACGCGCGCGGCGGACCGCCTGATCATCGGCGGCTGCAAACCAGGAAACCGCAAAGATGTCCGAAAGTTCTCCTGGTACGACTTGATCGAGACGGGTCTGGGCAATTCCGGCCTTGCGATGCACGAGTTCGAAACCGCGGCCGGCAAGGTCAAGCGTTTCGCCCGGCCAGGAGAAGCCGTATCGGATGCCGCAGGTCCGGCAGCTCCAACCGCCGCCGTCGCCGAGATTACGTTGCCGCCGCCCTGGCTGCACCGCATGGCCACGCCGGAACCGCCAGCGAGCCGACCGCTACAGCCCTCGGATACTGACGAGGCCATACATCTTCGCTTGCCGGCCAGCGCCTTCCCGGATCAGCACCACCGGGCGCGACTGCGGGGCACGCTGGTGCATCGCCTCCTGCAATCCCTGCCGGACTTGCCGCGCGATCGCCGCCGAGACACGGCACTGTCCTATCTCGCGCGCAACGCGAACGACTGGAGCGGGGCCGAGCGCGACGCGCTGGCGGCGCAGGTCATGGCGGTGCTCGATGATGCGAGGTTTGCGCCCGTGTTCGCGGCGGGCAGTCGGGCCGAGGTCGCGATTGCCGGAAGGTTGACGACGCGGCGGGGCGATCCCGTGCTGGTATCCGGTCAGATCGACCGGCTCGTGGTAACTCCCGGCGGAATTTTGGTCGTCGACTACAAGACCGGCCACGCACCCCCCCCGAACGTTGCCGGCGTACCGCCGGCCTATATCCGCCAGCTCGCGCTTTATCGCGCGGTGCTTGCAAGCCTGTACCCGGAACTGCCTGTCAAGGCGGCGCTGCTCTGGACCGAGGCGCTTGAAATGATGGAGATTTCAGCCACAGTGCTCGATGCCGGGTTGGAAGCAATCATCTCCGTGTGAGAAACCTTGACCCGGGAAGATCGCCTTCTTACCTTGATCGCAGTTTCACGTGCATTCGTTCGTAGCGCACGATCTCATCGACACAACGAGGTATTCCATGGCTGTTGGCAAGGTTTCGGACGCCAATTTCGAAGCGGAAGTGCTCAAGGCGACTGGCCCGGTCGTGGTGGATTTCTGGGCGGAGTGGTGCGGCCCTTGCCGCATGATCGGCCCGGTTCTGGACGAAATCTCCAGCGCGATGGGCAGCAAGGTCAAGATCGTGAAGCTGAACGTCGACGAGAGCCCGAGGACGGCCTCGAAATACGGCGTGATGTCGATTCCCACCCTGATGATTTTCAAGGACGGCGAGCTGGCCTCGCGTCAGGTCGGCGCCGCACCGAAGCAAAAACTTGAGCAATGGATCACCGCCACGGTCTGATCTTTCCGCACCCAATCCCGCAAACGGCCGGCTCAGCGCTGGCCGTTTTATCATCTAAGTATCTGAAATAGCTCATAGTAGAATCTGGTACCCCAACAAATACCCCAATAGTCCTAGAGGTTACGCAGCGGGCTCTTGAAGGGCTTCCGCGACGCCCGGCGTAGAGATCGAATCGGCTACGCCGCCCTATGGTCGGCGCATCAACGATTTGAACGACACTTTCTCAAAGTCACTTTCAATCATCGCAACACCAGCCAGAGCTAGCGACCCGAGAAAACAGAATTTTTCTTTTGGGCTCATTTCCCCGAAGCGCCATTCGCAGCGGCTTCCATCTTTCTTTTGGTGTATTACCTGAAAGCTCTCGGGTATCTTGCGATCATACATCGTCTCGATAGCTCTCAGTAAATCAACAGTATCGCTCAAAACGATCGCTTCTTTTTCCCTGTGAGCGAATTTGTTGCGGATGCTGTTGATTATCAAAACAGGCGTGATCCGCAAATTGGGCAAGCCCAACGCTAAAAGAAAATCGACCTTACTGCTCGTATATGGAAGCTTCATTGTATTAGAGGAAGGCACCATCGTTCTAACGATATGGTCAAGAGCCCTATCGATTTCGAAGTGAATTCGTATTACCGCGCCGATATCATCTTCCGTATACATCGCCCGCATTATACGGCCGCTGTCTACGTCGAAATTAAATACTGTTGGTTTGTCGCTAAGCATACCGTTCCGACTCACCTACCTTGCGCGCCCGCGCAACATGTTTCAGCGCTGAAGCCGCCGCGCGATCTCGTCGAAGTTCGCAGGCGTGTCCGAATCGATCAGACTCGCCAGCGTTTCAAAACCCTCATCCGCGCATGGCTGCGGCGGCACGGGATCACGCGGAATCGGCGTCCCATGCCATTGTCGCAATAACCATTGAATGAGGCGACTCACGCGGCCTCAGCGGCTGAAGCACCGGGCTCGAAAGCGCGCCAGTACCCAAGGCATAAGGCGGTGTCCAGAAGATTGGGCGTATTGGCGACGGCGGCGAGAAGCTTCAAAACATCCGAGCCGCCGTCGCCACTGGGCAAATACCGCATAGCTCGCAAGCGGCGGTTCGTAAAAAGAACGTCCATTGAGCCGTCTTTTTCAACTGCAACGGCGCATGTGAAATGCTTAGTCCGATAAAGCTCTTTATGCATGGGTATATAATCCTTAAATGTCTAGTGCTCCCGTCCGAAAGAGAGCTAGACATAAAGGATACAGAGAGTCAAGCCACTGAAAATAATACGTAAAATCGATTTTACGTATCGCGAATCGATTCTAAGAATAAAAACCTAAAATCGAAAATAGGTAACTCAAAATCGAAAATACGTAGAGTGCACGCTCAGTTAGCGGCGCGGAAACGGAACGATATTATTCCCCATCGCGCATACCTTGAATTCCTCAATCAAGGCGGCGTCGCCAAATCGACGTTGAAGCGCGAACGCGGCTTCCCGCGTCTCGCAAGGTATGACTTCCGCAACAACGTCGATTTTATCCGGCGTCTCTTCGCCCGGAGAACGCTTCGCAGGCATGAATGAGAACCCACACGCCGATTGCTCATCCGGCCACAAAACAAAAACGACGTGCGCCCTAGCGCAAGCTTGTTCAAGAGCCGCGTCGTCGCGCTTCGCTTCCGCAGCGAAAGCCATACCGCCAATCGTAAGCGCTCGTCGCAATATTCCCAGACACAAAGGCCCTAGCTGGCCGTCAACTGTTAGATAGCCATAGGTCACCGCGTCATTCATAACTTCAACTCCGATACCAAGTCGGCTTGCGCCCCGCGCTACGGGCCTCTTTGCCCGTGGCGTAGCGCGTGAGGCTGTCTATTACGCTCTGTTGTGCCATGACCGGGAATGACCCATCTCGCAGATGGATGTTCGCCGGGCGTAAGTCGCCGCCGCTCGTGGCAGGAACGGACACAAGGCCGCCGCTCGCAAACCGAGGGACGGACGGGGTTAGCGCATCCACCAAGCCGCCGACGTTGAACCCTCTAAACACGCTTCCAATATCGCGAAAGCCGTAATTCAACGCGTTAAGGATAGGCAACCCTAACCGCTTCACCGCTTTCGCTGTGAAGATGTACTCGCCGTTGGATACGCGCGCGATAATGGAATCGCTCGTTCCGGTACCCGCCCCGCGAATGTGACCACCGCCAGCGAAGCCCGGCGTCTTATCCCCGCCGCCGCCGCCGACAGCCGACGCAATGGTATCCGCCGCGCTCCTTGCCTTCGCTAGGACGCCGCTAATAATGTCCACGAGCCCGCTAAAATAGCCCTTCACCGTATCCACGGCGCTATTGAACTTCTGCACGATCCAATCGGCTGCATCGGTCACGCCTTGCTTGATCGCATCCCACGCACCAAGCGCTGTGCTTTTCACCGACTCCCAAGCATCCGCCGCCCCGCTCTTGATCATCTCCCACAACGCGCTGAAGATCGTTCCCAAATTGGCAACAAACTCGCCATTGAAGAGGGACTCGAACGCCATAGCGACGCCAGCAACGATCCGGGCTACGACCGTACCGAACGCGATAAACGGAGCCGCGACAGCCGACAGCGCGTCTTGCGCACCTTGCGGGAGCAAGCTCCACAACGCCTGCCATAGCTCCCCGATCTTCTTCGTCGTGCCGTCCCAATCGGTAACCAGTTTCGTCAGAAGAAAGCCCACGGCGAATCCGGCTGCGGCAATCGCAACCGGAATTCCGCCGAAAGTCGTGATAAGCGCGGCAACTGCGACGTATGCGAGTTGCGCGCCGGAAGTCAGTACTCCGAATAGCCCGGTAAGCCTCAAGATCACACCAACAATTGCGATCTGCCCGGCCGTCAAGTCTGTCCCGAACACGGCGTTAATCGCCTTCACCGTGATATCCAGTGTCGTCAAGAAGGCGTTAAACGCGGGAATTATGATTCCAACTATCGCGTTTTTCGTCGCTGCGGCAAAATCAATCATCGATGCTTTCGCTTTGATGATTGATTGATTCTGAACATCAGAGTCACGACCTTCAAGCAGCGCAACCAAATCCTCCACGATCGGCTTAACTTTGTCCGCGATCGTCGAAGCGTACAACGTCAAGTCAGTACGACCGCGCACGATAGCCTCAACGAAGCCCATAACAAGCTTCGTTACTTGCGGCGCGAACGTCGCAAGTATTGAATTCCTCACACTCCCAAGCGTTTTGTGAAGTTGACCGAAAGAGTCGGCGGCTTTGTCGAGGGCTGCACCGCTCGCGTCATCGAGCGATGGTGCAAGCCGCTGCATTTCTTTTTCCATCTCCACGATGGCCCGCGATCCTTGCCCGACAAAGGTAGCCATTCGCGAATTTTTCGACCCGAACAGTTCGGCCGCGAGCCCGGCCTTGTTCGCGCCGTCAGGCATACCCTTGAACACATCTGAAATATCCAACAGCACGTCATGGGTATTCCGCAGCGAGCCGTCTGCGTTCTTCACGACGATTCCTAAGCGGGTGAACGGGTCTAAAGAGTCCTCGTTCGCCTGCTTAAGCTTCTTTACCGCTTTCCAATATGCGTCCGACGATATCTCGCCGTCATTGTATTGCTGGCGAAGATCGCGCAAATTCCGGTCGTACGTAATCGCGCTTTTCCCCGCTTCCGCCATTCCGGAACTGAGTTTCAGCAAGCCGCGCTCAAACTGCCCGCCGTCAATGCCGGAAAGCTCAACAGCGTCTTTCAAATTTTTGAGTTGCTGCGCTGTAATGCCTATTGTGTCGGCGGTGTTCTTCAACTGCTCGCCCGCGTCCCCCGCAGCCTTAGTCAGAGAGATAAAGCCCGCTACAGCCCCGCCAATCGACAGCCCACCGAGCGCGGCGAGCCGGTCAACCGCACCGCCGACCTTAGAGCCGAATCCAACGGCCGCCCCGCCTACGGTGCGAAACGTCTCTTGCAGCGCGCCGATTTTGCCGACGACTTCCGTTACGGTTACCCCAAACCGTTGCAGGAACGAGTTGCCGCGCGATGCGTCCTCAAGATCGGAGAAGGCTTTCCTTCCGGCCGCCCCGATTCCTTCTAGCTGCTTTCGAATGTCCGCGCCGCCGTCTAACGAGATACGGACGCTGAACGATTTACTCGCCATGAGTCGCCTCCTCAACTTCAAGGCCACGCGCGAGCAAACGACGAATAGCCGTCGCACGCGGGGACACGGAATACAAAGCAAGCGAGTCGACTCGTCGCAGCATCATCGCCGGAAGTCGGACGGTCACCTTTTTATCGCAGACGCGTCTTTTTCGATCGTGTGTCATAATTCGACGATGCGCCGAATGTCCGCCAATGTCAGCCAACGAATTCTCAAACCAAAGCAGCGAGACGACTCGTGCTAGGATGGATTCGTTGAGACATTTTGGGAGGGGTATTATGGATCACGACACCAGACGAGTCATCGCGGGAGTGGAAAGCAAATTGGGAAAGGCGATCAATGAAATTGCAGTGGCACAGCAAAGGAAGGAAGCGGAGGCGCAGCAAAAGAAGGCATTAGACGCAATGGTTGATATGCAAAGCAAGATTCTAGATAAGGCCATTGCCTACACCAACCTAATTATGATTGGAGGATATGCAGGCATTTTCGCGATATGGTCGGCAACGCGAAAGGACCTCTCACCAAAAATGAACATCGCCGTAGCCTTAGCAGCGGGAGTATCGCTTACGGTCTTTATCGCTTTCGAAGTCTATAAAGATGTGGATCAGCGGAAAACGGCTTTCGTTGAGCCACGAATTCCTGACGAAACCGCCCCAACCGGATGTCTTTTTCGGACAACTGCAGGAGTTGCAGCGAAAAGAAGCGCGGGTTTCTATTGGGTTCATCCCCGCATGGCGTTTCACGCTTACTGTATGTGTGATTTCGGCGTTGGCTGCTGTTGGTCTACTTGGTTATAACTTTTTCGCCATTCTTCTAAGCGGTTCGGTTGCGCCTGCAACTTGACGGTTTGACTCGCAGCGAAAACTTTCGGAGCTATCTTATAGAAACCCGAAAATAAAAAGTTCACACAAAGAGAGGGCACGCACTCATGTATTGCCCTCGTAGG
Source organism: Nitrobacter vulgaris (assembly GCF_031453995.1). Lineage (NCBI taxonomy): Bacteria > Pseudomonadati > Pseudomonadota > Alphaproteobacteria > Hyphomicrobiales > Nitrobacteraceae > Nitrobacter > Nitrobacter vulgaris. Next base: position 69,255 of record NZ_JAVDPZ010000004.1, read on the forward strand.
ATTTTATTCCGGGAGGACCCGTTAAACCTAATAAACAACCCTAATCCCGCCGAAAAATATTTCAGCATTTATTCCGATTTATAGGAAAATAAACCCACGCAGCTTACCGCACCTCACGCCCAAAGCTGCGCACCAAAATTATCAATGTTATCAGTGCTATAAGGCCAACTAGGGCAGCTAGGGCAACCTGCGCACCCCTCAAATCGCCGTAGCTTTCTATATTTCTATACTAATCTCTATAAGCTGCTCTAGTTGCCCTAGTTGCCCTAGTTGCGCATTCCCCTTGTTTTATAGGGTTTGCGAGTGCGCAGCCCCCGCGCAACTAGGGCACCCTTGTTAGGCGTCGTGCCCCAAATCCGTCATCCATTCGTCAGCGTCGTCGAAAGGCGGGTGCCACGGATGCCTTGCCCGAAAATCTCTGCGCATGTCCGCAAGGGGCGGAAAGTCCCACCAACTCACACTTACGCGCCGCCGCTCCACGTTCCAGCTTTTTAGAAAGTCCGCGAACTGATTGTCTGTCCACCTTGCAATGCTCGGATACTTTCGGCGCGCGAAATCGTAGAGATCGGCGGCCGGTGCGCGATATGGCTTTGAGGGATGCTGACACGGCAACACGGCTTCCCCGAGTAGATCACCAAGAAATTTGATCTCGGGCGGTGCGGATAGGAGTTTCTGTTGCGCCAGCGCCTTTGTTTCCGGGACACCGTGGCGTGGGTGCCAGCCTTTTAAGTCCATGTCCTGCAAATCGTGCAGCATCGCGGCGAGGCCGCCGCCTTCAATCTCCGCACGCAACCGCTCAAAATATCGGTGATCCTGCTTCCGCCGGTCAGAGGCTTGGAAGACAGCATACCGTCGCTCATCACCGGATGCAGGCACAACCCAATCGTTGTTGCTGGCCATGACGATCTTGAGCGCGTTCGGCATTCGGTAGGCGTTCACGCCCTTCGGCTCGATTTGCATCGTCGGTTCGGTCACGAGCGCTTTTAGTGGGCCTTCGTCGTCATGGTTGCCCGGCCACAAAGCTTCGTCACAGAAGACGAAGGCGGCTTGCGCGAAGTGAGCATTGAACTTCCCCACAAGGTGCGAGCGCTGCGATATGTGGAGTCCGTGCGCGCCGTAGATTTCACAAAGCGCGCGGGCGAGGAATCCTTTACCGGTGCCTTTCTCCTTGGAGAGCAACACGAGCGCGACTTCAGCTTGCTTCGTCGGATTCTGGAAACCCCATGCAATCCATCTGATGATGTAATCAAACGAGGCGTCGTCACCGTCTGCGATTATGTCGCGAATGTGCTTCCGCATCCGGCTCCAATTACCGGGCGCGGGATCAATACCGAAACCGCGCCACAAGTTGATCTCGTCAGACTCCGACACATCGGCCTCGTCAGCGTCGAATATCAAGCCGTCGAAGGTGTAACGCCCGCGTCTTGTTAGCCACCATTTTGCTAGTGGAATGCGTTTCTCACCACCTTCTTCGTCGCGGATCACAACGAAACGATTAGCGAGCGCCTTGCCTAATTCCTCCGTCGCCCATAATTCTGGAACGCGGACTCGCCTGTCTATCGGGGACTTGCCCCAATAGAGGACGCGGGTCTTTCCGCCGACGTTGACGAGCGAGAAAACATTATTGATGTTCTCCGCATTGACTTGGTTTAAGCGGATCGCTGGCGCATCGGCGGACGGCGGATCAAGCCACGACAAATCCTCATCGTCGATTGCGTCGAAGTCGCCGGATGCATCAGCGGCCGGGATGACATGCAGTAGCCCGCGCTGTTCTAGCTCGTAGCGCAGTGACGCCGCAGTAACCGCGTCGTCACGCTTTTCGTGCAGTGAGTCCCATCGCTTCCCGATCATTTCGGCTTGGTCGGAATACTCGGGATCAGAAATGCTCCACTCTATGAACTGTTCGCGCGCGTCGCCGCTGGAGGCATGGTGACAAGCCTGCATCAACCTCAACCAAACCGAATGTTCGCGGAAATCAGCCGGGTCCAAAGCGTCTAGCATTGCCGCGATTTGCTCGGGCGAATATTCGCCGCCGACGCCGGACGATTCAGAGGCGGGGCGGGTGATGGCATCCAATACGGACGTGGGTACAGCCGGGAGACCGTCGCGCACGTCGGGAAAATCGTCATCCCATATGTACGGCTTTTTCGCCCCTGGATGAATCGAGCCCGCCGCGACGACTTGCGTGCCGCGCGATAGAAAATCGATGCCCGGATATTCCTTCAAACCTTTCCGGATCAAGACATCTGCGGGCTTCGCCATGTAAATATGGAGTCCGCCGCTGCCGGTGACGACGCGCGGGAATAGAGAGTCATCAAGGCCGTGATCAATGCAAAAACGTTCAAAAGAATCCAAGCCGCCGTTGCGCGGATCGATATCAATGACGAGTTGATTGGGTTTCAGACGTACGCCGACGTTAAAGCGCGCTTTGATCGCGGCACGCCGGATTTTCGCGCTGTCGTAGGTCCGAGTCGTCCAATTCTTGTCGCGAGGCGCTTTGCCATCAAGCGGGATAAGGTCGAAAATATTGGAGTCGTAAGTTTCAAAAGTTTGTTGAGCGGTCTTTACTCGGACGGTATTCATTCGGCACTCCATAAAACCTGCCCGGTCGTCGGTTGATTTCGATGCCGGGCATTTCTTTTATGAATGTCGCACTGTCCTTTTGATTTCAGCCAACGAAAGCGTTCTGCTCTACGTCGAAGGCCCTGCCGATGTATTCTTTCGGGTCGCCGGTCGTATCGTCTATTTCGATAAGTAGATGTTCAGCCGGGCATATCATGCTCACATCTACGACGGCGTTTATTACGTGTCCGTCAACTACAGCCGCCTTGATCGTATCAGGCTTAAAATGCCGCTGATACTCGTACCAGTCTTGGGCGTCGCCTTCACGCACAATGATGAGGACATTCGGCGGGTGTCCCATTAAAGCCGAGTCGATATCGTTCCGGGCGATCCATCGTCCATGCTGTGTAATCTCCATCGTCAAGTCCTTAAGCGAATGGGGTGTTGTACCAAGTACCGCGATATAGAATTGAAGATAACGAAAACGCATAACCGTGCCGCCCCAACTCGTGATATTTGCGGGCCAACTTAAGCCGGTACACACGCATAACGATGCGTAGTCCCTAGCGTCAGTGTTGTTAGTCGCAGTCACGTCCGTATAATAAATCCAACGCATAGACGTGACCGCGCTAGCTGATCCTGACGGACCTTGAGGCCCCGTGGCACCAGTTGGGCCTTGCGGTCCTGTGGCTCCGGTTGGGCCTTGCGGTCCTGTGGCACCGTCAGCGCCGTCAGCGCCCGGAGGGCCTTGCGCTCCGGTAGCTCCATCAGCACCGGCCGGGCCTTGCGCTCCGGTAGCGCCGTCAGCGCCCGGAGGGCCTTGATCGCCAATGTCGCCTTGCGGCCCTTGCGCACCAACACCGCCGCGCACGTCAACCGCGTCGGCAATGTCGCTCACGAGTCCGGTTGCACCGACATAGAATCCGATGTCCGGCTTGTCGCCCGTGCCGCCGGTCCAATCCGAAACTTGGAGAACACGGCGCTCGCCGTCCGTGGCTACGGCTAGGACAGGGCTCCAACCTTCGCCGCCGTCGCCCGAGCCGCTACCACCTTCGCCGGGATCGCCTTGCGGACCACGCGGGCCACGAATTCCGACGCCGGGCGGCCCTGCGAAGCCTTGCGCGCCTTTAGTGCCGCGAACGTCAACGGCTTCTTTGATGTTGTCTGTGAGGCCGTCAGGGCCGATATACCCGGTGCCCGGCTTGTCGCCCGCACCTCCGGTCCAATCAGATACGCGAAGCACGCGGCGTGCGCCGCTGCTCACGACGGATAGAACGGGACTCCATCCATTATCGCCGGATGCGCCGCGCGCTCCGGTCTTCCCATGCTGACCGGGCTCACCGTCTAAACCGTCAATGCCGGGCTCGCCTTGCGGGCCTTGTTTACCGGTCGCGCCTTTGGGGCCGCGCAAACCTTCATAGCCCCGTGGTCCGCGTAACGCCTCGCGCGCCTTGTTCTTCGCGTCCTTCGCCGCGCGTACCGCAGCGGGGTCAACGTAGTCGATTTTCATAGCCATCTGGAAATCTCATTTTCCGCGCGTGAAGATGAGCAGCCGCGATCCGTCTTCGCGAACTAAATACTGACGTGTGATTCCGTCGCGGCCGACTATTCGGACGAGCCGCTTGCGGCGTTTCATTTCCTGTGGCGGTGTTTCCGCTTGCGGCCTTCAATTGTCCGGCCGTCAACACGATCGGTAAAATATTTCATGATCGCGCGAGCATCGTAAATTGTGCGACGACCATCCCTACGCGTTGGCTTCGGGAAGCCTTTCGTCAAACAGAGAACGTTAACCCGGCTCAACGACAAGAGCGCAATGCCCGTAATATCTTCGCGGATAATTTCATGACGCTTTAAAAACATTGGTCAATTTCTCTTTCTGAAAGCACATCCAGTAATTAATGAAATAATGAAATGGCCGCCGCGTCAGCCAACATTTCAAAACATCTTCTTCGGTTTCCAGCGCATCATGCTGGACTCGCTACGCCACCATTCCGCAAGATCGCGTTTCATGTATCGCGCTTCGAAGAAATCTCCCGTAATCACGGGACGTAGCATCACGGCGTTTTGCGCACGTTTATGCATATCGTTGATGGTGACGCCGACTCGCTTCGCCAATTCCGGAAGGGTCGCGGTTGACTCGATGAGGCGGACGAGGGTCTTTCGGCCCTCGTCGTCAACGCCAGTGACATCAAGACCCGGCACAAAACCTAAGATGCCGCTCCCGATCTCCGGAATCGTGAATTTGAGACGTACCATCGGTTAATCGCGGCGTGGCGGATTGTTGTAGCGAGACCACGCGCGATTACGGACATCGTCCCAACTTGTCGGCTTTTCCGCTTTGCCGAGGGCAGAATCGGCCTTGTTTGACGGCCCACCGAGCACGCGTTCAATCATTTCAGGAGAAGCAGAATCGATTGTCACGTCCCCCGTCGTATGCGCGCGAATTGCGCGGTCAGCATGTGAGCCGCCGTTGCGCGAGCGGTAGGAACGAACGGCAACGGTAACATCTGAAAATTTTGGCATGGAAAAATCCTCTTCATTGAAAGTGAATTGGACTGTCTAAAAGTGTTGGCCGCCGCATCTAGCGTCCATGATCCGCGTAAACGCGGCGGCCTTGCCGGTAACCAGCCGGGCTTCCCCTGAGGTGCATGGGGCACATCACCTCAGGGCGTTCAAAGTCATTCGGAGTCCGTGTTGCGCGCGCCTTGATTCACCCACTTCGAACTGCGAGGTAGTGATTGCCCTTTGGGCGCTTCCATCTTCGGCTCGTGTGTATATTGCGCGAGCGAGTCGCCCGATTTTCCATGCGTTGGTTCCGTCGTGACGATTTCAATACCGAGCAAGGCGCGCGGGTCGGCATTGTATCGGCGCACTACGTTCGCATCACCCTTCGCTTGAAGAGCGGCGACGATGGCCTCTTCTGTCCGCTCAAGGTCTAGAAGTTCAGCACGCAATTGCGCTTCACGCGGTGCGCGATCTGCGATGGCAATTGGCGGAAATGCACTCGATTCGATGCGCTGTTTGGCTTCCGCCACGAGCTTGTCGCGGATCAAATCTTTCAAGGCCCAAAAGACCAGCGAAAAGCCGTCGTTAATTTTACGTCCATTGATACCCGTCCAAACCTCTGGCCATCTGGTAAAGCCATGGCGGCGCGTATTGCTGTTGGTCGCCAAGAATCGGAGGGCCATGTACGTGTCAGGCGCTCCCGCTCGTGCGAACTTTTCAATGTCGTGATCAATATGGGCCGTTGCCTCGGCAAGTGTAACCGGAGCCAAGTCGAGGTTAGCAATGTCGGCATTCTTTGAAGCGATCGCATAGCGGGTTGCTATCAAAACCTTGGAAAGATCACCTTTAGTAACTGGCGCTACTAGCTCCTTGAAAGTCGTTTGTGAGTGTCCAGAAAGAAAACGTTTGCAGCGTTCTAAAAGGCCGCCCTCGGTACGCGACTTTGCGTCGCGGAGTTGTGACAGGCGCGACTCACGATCTTCTTCAAACGCTGTCAACGCGTCGCGCGCCTCATCACGCTCTAAAATGAACGGAGCCGCTTCGTTTAAGTTTGCACCGTTTGCCTTGACTCGCGTCAAATACGATTCGGCGCGCTCGTATGCGGTGCGTAACCGATAGCGTTCCTGAACGTCTTCGACGCCGATGACGCGCCACTTTCCCTCATCAATGGCCCGCGCGTTGCGTACGTCATTCTCCATTCTGCGGATCGCGGAACGACCATAAGAAGGGAGTCGACGCTTGATTTTCTTTAATTCGTCAGCGGGAAGCATTCGGTTATTGGAGTAATCGCGCATCGCTAAAACCTCGTCATGAATCTGATGATAAGATCGGTGCGATTTTCGTTTCGCGATACCCGCCAAAATCGGCACAACGCCCAAATAGATCGATGATGCGGGTACTTTTTAACCGCGACGCTGACGCAAAATTTCCCGAACCTCTTTCGGACGTTCACCCCGTACCAACGTTTCAGCGCGATCTTTCATCAACGTCTTACCGCCCGGTAATGCTTTATATTGAGGATACACAGCATCAAACGCCGCGCGGTCAAAGCCACGTCGCGTTTTCTTGCGGTCGTACGCTTCGATGAAATCGGCAATCGCTTCGTGGCGGGGTTTTGTGGTCGGATCAGCCCGTGACGGATTCAGATGTATACGATCAGAGAGAAATTGCGTCGCGTCATCGGATAGGTCCGGACACAAAGCGCGCAGAAGCGGGGAGATATTACCCACTTCATGGCATTGTTCAGGAATCATTTCGATGTCGATATGATCGGACATTTTGTAACGTACGAAGCAGCGTCAGACGGCGTTGGCTTCACGATACTTATTAAGCGCTGAGCCCTTAATCCGGCGCGCGCGACCGACGCGGAAGCTCGCTACTTCACCGGCAGCGAGCAACTGAAACATCTTACTATCGGAAATACCGAGAACGCGGGCCGCGCCGCTCGGGTTGAAGCTCATCTCGTCGAATGGGCATTCGCTAGTCATCGTTGACGCTCCACGGGATATGTGGAGCGACCATGAACGATAACCATCCGCATCTCAGCCAACGAAAGCGGGAGGGCTATGTTTAGTTAATTTGAAACGGCACCACGTTGTCAGATTCCGGAATCCCGGCACACCACGCGTCCCAAGCATTCATCAGAGCGCGCCGTTTCTCTAAAGCGTCGGAGCGGCGATAGGCTTGCTCGACTTGATTACCGATGGCGTGAGCGAGCGTAGCTTCTGCAACCTCGCGTGAGAATCCAGTCTTGTCTCCGCACCAATCTCTGAATGAACTACGCATTCCATGTAGTGTCGCGCCCGGTGCGATCTCACGTAATAAGTTCGTTGCGCGATCTTTGCCGATCGGCTTTTCGCCTGATCGGCCCGCAAATACAAACATGTTAGGTTGTGCGTCTTTATGAATCACAGCTTTCAGAATTTCAATCGCCCGGCCCACCAGTGGCACAACGTGGTCTCGTCCCATCTTGGTTCTGTCAGCGGGAATGGTCCACGTCTTCGCTTCAAAGTCTATTTCGTAAACTCTTGCGGCGCGGGCCTCCTCAGCACGAACGCAAGTCAGGACATTGAACTCAAGTAACCTCGCGAGTGTAGATGTGTCAGCGCGAATCTTGTCCATGATTTCGGGAACAGCGTCATAAGCAGCAGCGGCGTGGTGTTGCTTCCGGCGCGACTGAACAGGTAACAGTTCGGACAGATGGCCTTTCCACGCGGCCGGATTTGAACCTGTGCGCAGCCCTTTGACTTTCGCCGCGTCGAGCACTCGCTCGATACGGCCGCGCAATTCGCGCGCGGTCTTCGGTTTCACGAGCCACAGAGGTTTCAGCACCGACAACACCTCGGCCGTGTCGATAGCGTTGAGGCGCTTCGCCGCGAGTGCCTTCGCATGAACCTCAAAGCCACGTCTCCACTCACTAGCCGTTTTCGGATTCCGGAAACCGCCCTTGATGCTCTCCAACAATTCGAGGGCGAACGGCCCGAACGTGACAGCCTGCGTTTTTTCAGCCTTGCAGTGCGCAATCGGGTCAAGGCCGCCAAGCCTTAGCTGGCGCATCGCCGCAGCCTTCTCGCGGGCCTGAGCCAGCGTGAGACCGTGCTTCCGGACTCCTTTGGCGGGGCCGAGTCCAAGCTCACGGAGACGGCCAGTGTCGGCGTCCCGATAGATGAAACACCACGAGCGTGCAGCGCCCGCGCCGATTACGAGGAAGAGATTGCCGCCGTCGCCGTGGCGACCGGGCTTGCTGATCGTCTCGGCCTGCCTAGCCGTCAACCGATGAAGTTGCCTTTTTGCCATGTCCGGCCGCTTTCCTTCCCCAACATTTACCCCAACATAGGACGCGGATTTAGGGCGAGCAAGGTGTAGGACGCTGGAGCTAGATGGAAGGGTAAACGGCTATTTTATCTCGATAATTCAATACGATGGCGGAGCACTGTGGAGCAGGGTGGAGTTGTATGGAATCTACGAATGTCCGGCTCAGCGCCGGCCGTTTTGTTTGGGTGCGTTCGCCGTCCTTCTCCCCTTGCGGGAGTAGGTGTTTTGTCGGCGTCATTGCGAGGAGCGTAAGCGACGAAGCAATCCAGCTCTTACTTTGTCCTGAATTGCTTCGCTTCGCTCGCAATGACGGTGGGTTCGATCCAGCCCGAATTCAATAAACTTTAGTTCGGCGGCGTGCCGTTCTCCGCCAGCACGTGGCCGGCGAGATACAGCGATCCTGCGATCAGAATGCGCGGCGGAATTTCGTAGGCGAGACGCGCGACCGATTGTAGCGCGGCCCCGACGCTCACCGCGGTTTCGGCGCGCATATCGAGCGCGCGGACCGCTTCCGCCAGGACCTCCGGAGGCATCGCATTCTCCATGTTCGGAATCGGCACGGCAATGACATGGCGCGTTAGGCCGGCGAAGTTGGCGAGAAAGCCCTGCGCGTCCTTGTTGCCCATCATGCCTGTTATCACCACCAGCGGACGCGACAGCCGCTCCTCAAGATCGCCGAGCGCCGCCGCCGCTACCCGTCCGCCATCGGCGTTGTGGCCGCCGTCGAGCCAAAGCTCGGCGTCGCGTGGCGCCTGATCCACGATCCGGCCGGATGTCAGCCGCTGCATCCGCGCCGGCCATTCCGCGCCGGTAACGCCGCGCTCGAACGCCGTTGTCTCGATGCTGAACCGGTCCTGCGCCCGCAACGTCGCGATCGCAAGGCCTGCATTGTCGAACTGATGCCGGCCGAACAGCCGAGGAGCGGCAAGGTCGAGCAGACCGCGTTCGTCCTGATAGACCAGTCGCCCGTGTTCCACGTGGACGTGCCAGTCCTGGCCGGCGGCGTGCAGCGGGCTGCGCATCTGCTTCGCCCGCTGCTCGATCACAGCCTGCGCCTCCAGCAATTGTTCGGCGGAGATCACCGGCACGCCACGCTTGATGATGCCGGCTTTCTCGCCGGCAATCTGCATCAGCGTTCCGCCGAGAAACTCAACATGATCGATGCCGACCGGCGTGATAACGCTTGCCAGCGGCGTTTCGACGACGTTGGTGCTATCGAGCCGGCCACCGAGGCCGACCTCAAGCAGCAGCACGTCGGCGGGATTTTTCGCAAACAGCAGAAAAGCCGCCGCCGTCTTCATCTCGAAAAGAGTGAGCGGATCGCCGCCATTAGCACGCTCGCATTCAAGCAGCGCGTCACGCAATGGGTCATCGGCCACCAACGTTCCGGCTAGCCGCACGCATTCGTTGATCCGCACCAGGTAAGGCGAGGTAAAGACGTGCACGCGCAAACCTGCAGCCTCGAGAATCGCGCGCAGGTAGGCAATGGTCGAGCCCTTGCCGTTGGTGCCGGCGACATGAATAACCGGCGGCAGCTTGCGTTCGGGATGATCGAGCCGCTCGAGGATGCGCCACATCCGGCCGAGCGTGAGATCGATCTTTTTCGGATGCAGCTTCGAGATCCCCGCAACAACGTCGTCGAGCGGCGTTTGGCGGGGCGGAACGGCGCTCACGCCGGAGGTGCGGCTGGCGTCGCCGGCGGAGCCTCCGGAACGGCAGCCGGTTCGGCCGGCTCATCCGGCTGGGCAGGAGAAGCTGGTTCTGGCGCCGTCTCGATCGTTTCCGGCGCCTTGGTCAACAGCCGGCACAGCCGCGCCAGCGTCGGCCGCAGTTCGTGACGATGCACCACCATGTCGATCATGCCGTGGTCGCGCAAATATTCGGCACGCTGAAAACCCTCCGGCAGTTTCTCGCGTATGGTCTGCTCGATGACGCGGGCTCCGGCGAAGCCGATCAGCGCGCCGGGCTCCGCGATCTGAACGTCCCCAAGCATCGCATAGGAGGCCGTGACGCCGCCGGTGGTCGGATTCGTCAGCACCACGATATAGGGCTGGCATGCCTCGCGCAGCATCTGTACCGCGACCGTGGTGCGGGGCAGCTGCATCAACGACAGCACGCCTTCCTGCATCCGCGCGCCGCCCGACGCCGCGAACACGATGAAGGGGCATTGTTTTTCGACCGCAAGTTCGAGACCTCGCACGATCGCCTCGCCCGCCGCCATCCCGAGCGAGCCGCCCATGAAATCGAAGTCCTGCACCGCGACCACGACGGCGGAGCCTTCCAGCTTGCCGAACCCGACCTTCACGGAATCATGGAGCCCGGTCTTGGCGCGGGCGTCCTTGATGCGGTCGACATACTTGCGCTCGTCGCGGAACTTCAGCGGATCTGCAGGCACCTCCGGCAATGCCACATCGTACCAGGTCTCGTTATCGAAGATCGAGCTCAGCCGCGCATCCGCGCTCATGCGCATGTGATAGTTCGATCCGGGGATGACGAACTGATTGCTCTCGACGTCCTTGTAGAACACGAGCTGCCCGGTGTCGGGACACTTGATCCAGAGATTATCCGGCGTCTCCCGCTTGAGGATATTGCGGATTTTCGGCCGGACGACGTTAGTCAACCAATTCATCGAAGACGCTCCATAAGCGAGCAGAAATACCCCCGGTGCGGCAGCGGCCGGCGCAAGGCAAAGGGGCGCTCCGCCGGAGTTTTCTAGAGCATTTCGCTCTGATTGAATCAGAAGCTCTAGATTGTTGTTTTGACACGCTTTCTTTACACGAACCGGTATCCACGTCGCTCGAAAACGCTATAGCTTAAATAACGCGAAGGAGCGACCCCTCTCGGCCTTCTCGCGCATAGATGCGGCTTGGGTCCCTCTTCCGCAAGGGAGTTTTGAAACCGGTATGCCCGGGCCTTCCGTCCCAATTCTTATAGAGGGATGGTGCCGAAAATCCCTACACACCTTTCCTCACCCGCTTTTGGCGGACCGTACGCCCTCGGCCAGCGACGCCGCGAGACCGGCGACCGCGTTGACCGTTTCGGCCGTCGCCTTGCCTTCGGCGTCAAGGCTGCCGCTAAGCACGTCCACCAGCGCCGAGCCGACCACCGCGCCGTCGGAGCGTTCGGCGATGCCGCGGGCCGCATCCGGGGTGCGGATGCCGAAGCCGACGCAGACCGGCAGGCTCGTATGGCGCTTGATGCGCCCGACTGCCTCGCCGACAGCCGCCGAATTCGCCGCCGCGCTGCCGGTGATCCCGGTGATCGAGACGTAGTACACGAAGCCGGACGTATTCGCGAGCACCGCCGGCAACCGCTTGTCGTCAGTCGTTGGCGTTGCAAGGCGAATGAAGTTCAACCCGGCTTTCATCGCCGGGATGCACAATTCGGAGTCTTCCTCCGGCGGCAGATCGACGACGATCAGACCGTCGATGCCAGCTGCCTTCGCATCGTCAAGAAATTTCTCGACGCCGTAGATGTAGATAGGATTGTAGTAACCCATCAGCACGATCGGCGTCGAATCGTCGTCTTTCCGGAAATCGCGGATCATCTGGAGGGTCTTGGTCAGCGTCATGCCCGCCTTCAGCGCCCGCAGGCCCGCAGCCTGGATGACCCGACCATCCGCCATTGGATCGGTGAAGGGCATTCCGATTTCGATGATATCCGCGCCAGCCCCGGGCAGCGCCTTGATGATGGCGAGCGAGGTCACGGGGTCCGGATCGCCCGCCATCAGAAAGGTGACGAAGGCCGAGCGGTCCTGCTTCCGCAACTCGGCAAAGCGCGTGTCGATACGGGTGGTCACTTCTTCCTGCCCTTCAGAATATCGCCGACCTGCGGCACGTCCTTGTCGCCGCGGCCCGAGAGGTTGACCACCATCAGATGATCCTTCGGTCGCTCGGGTGCGAGTTCGATGACCCGCGCGATCGCATGCGCCGATTCCAGCGCCGGGATGATGCCCTCCAGCCGCGTGAGCAGCTGAAACGCCGCCAGGGCCTCCTCGTCGGTCGCGGAGAGATATGTGACGCGGCCGGTCTCGTGCAGCCATGAATGCTCCGGACCAATGCCGGGATAATCCAGCCCCGCGGAAATGGAATGCGCGTCCTGGATCTGGCCGTCGTCATTCATCAAGAGATAGGTGCGGTTGCCGTGCAGCACGCCCGGCCGTCCACCTGTGAGCGAAGCCGCATGCAGCTTATCGAGGCCGTGGCCCGCGGCCTCGACGCCGAAGATCTCCACCGAGGATTCGTCGAGGAAAGGATGGAATAGCCCCATCGCGTTGGAGCCCCCTCCGATGCAGGCGACCAGCGAATCCGGAAGCCGACCCTCGGCCTCCTGCATCTGCTGGCGGGTTTCGTCGCCGATGATCGACTGGAAGTCGCGCACCATCATCGGATAAGGATGCGGCCCCGCCACCGTGCCGATGCAATAGAAGGTGTCGTGCACGTTGGTCACCCAGTCGCGCAGCGCCTCGTTCAGCGCGTCCTTCAGCGTGCGGGTGCCGGACTGCACCGGCACCACTTTGGCGCCAAGCATTTCCATGCGGATGACGTTTGGCTCCTGCCGCGCCACATCCACCGCACCCATATAGACCACGCAGTCGAGGCCGAAGCGCGCGCATAGCGTTGCGGTGGCAACGCCGTGCTGTCCGGCTCCGGTCTCGGCGATGATGCGCTTCTTGCCCATGCGCCGCGCCACCAGAATCTGGCCGAGCACGTTATTGACCTTGTGCGAACCTGTGTGGTTCAGCTCCTCGCGCTTCAAGTAAATCTTGGCGCCGCCAGCGCGGCCCGAGGCCACGGAAATTTCCCGAAGATGCTCGGTTAGACGCTCGGCGAAATACAAGGGCGACGGCCGGCCGATGTAGTCCTTGCGGTAGCGCGCCATGTCACGCTGGAACGAGGCGTCGACCCTGGCATCGGCATAGGCCTTCTCAAGATCGAGGATCAACGGCATCAGCGTTTCCGCCACAAAGCGGCCGCCGAACGTGCCGAAGTGCCCGCGTTCGTCGGGGCCGGACCGGAAGGAGTTGGGGAGGGAATTCATTGTCACCCTTCGTCATGGCCGGATTTATTCCGGCCATCCACGTCTTGCTTGCTGTGAATCTCGATAGAGGTTGATGCCCGCGGCGCAGACAAATTTACGCAATCTACGGCTGCTCTGCGCGAGCATGACGGCTGCCGTAGTGCTCCGGGACTACTCCACATGCGAGGTCACTTCGCGCAAACTGGTTTCCGTCGCTCGCGCGGCACGAATGAAATCTCTGATCATTCCGGCATCCTTGACCCCCGGCGCGCTTTCCACGCCTGACGAGACATCGACCCCGCCAGCGCGGGTGATGCACACCGCATCGTGAATATTGCCTGCGGCCAGACCTCCCGACAGCATGAATGGCACTTTGAGGGATAGATTTTCCAGAAGGCGCCAGTCAAAGGGCACGCCGAGTCCGCCCGGCCGGGTCGCGTCCTTTGGCGGACGCGCATCGAACAGCAGGCGGTCGGCGACGGCGGCATAGCCCGGCAGCTCTGCAAGATCGGCGGCGGTTTCAACGCCGATCGCCTTCATCACAGGCAGGCCGAACAGCCGCTTGATCTCGCGGATACGGGCAACGGTTTCCTTGCCATGCAATTGCAGCAGATCCGGCCGCATGGCCTCCATGATTCCACTCAACGTCGCATCGTCGGCGTCGACGGTCAGGGCGACCTTGCCCGCCCGGCCTCGCACCTGCGGGCTGAGTTCTCGCGCGCGCGGAAGCTCAAGATGCCGCGGCGACGGTGGAAAGAATACGAAGCCCACCATATCGGCGCCGGCTTGCAAAGCAGCGTCAAGCGTCTCAATGGTGGACAGGCCGCATATCTTGACGATCAGGGGCATGGTCTCGAATGATCCGGCGCAAGCCGGCCGATCGCCGCTATCAAGCGCGATGGGAGTTCTACAACGTCGCAAGCGGCTTGTCTCGCCCGGGCGAGAACGCCATTTGAACGTTCTTTTCCTTGCGGCTGGCGGCCAGTCACGATGATTTTGGATCGAATCGATCCAAAAGGCGCTATCCGGTCCGCCGGGTCAAGTCCGGCAATCGCGACGTCTCACGCGACTCGTAGCGGGATCGCAGATCGGCCAGTTCCACGCGCGCTTCTCGCGCATCCGTCTCGTACTGGCGAGACGTATGCCGCCAGCGGCGCTGCCTAAGCCAGGTCGCGGTGCTCCCGGCGACTACGCCGAAAATCGCAACCGCGATAATGAGAATGAACAGCGGCAGCGTGACGCCGGTCTCAGGGTCACTTCCACCGAAGGGATCGAACGTCACCGTCACCAATCGGCGATTGGCGAATGCGAACACGATGAAAAGGACACCAAGCGGAATCAGGATCAAGCCGGTGAGGAATTTGCGCATGATCTCTCTCGCGACGCAGCGTCAGTCGGCAATCGTGCTGACAGGTTCACTCGCCGATTGATGGGGCCGCTCCCCTGAACGTTCCTACGCGCTCGCTTCGCTCGTCGCATTCTCGCGATTGAGCCGCTCACGCATTTCCTTACCGGTCTTGAAAAACGGTACACTTTTCTGATCGACCGGGACGTGTTCTCCCGTGCGCGGATTACGGCCCGCGCGGGCAGGACGATGTTTAACTGAAAACGCACCAAAACCACGCAACTCGACGCGATCACCCCGCGCAAGAGCTGCGACGATCTCATCGAGGATCGCGTTCACGATGTTCTCCACATCCCGCTGGTAGAGGTGCGGGTTGTGTTCGGCGATGCGTTGAACGAGTTCGGATTTGATCATCGAGACTGAGGCCCGTGCGTGGGAAGCCCATTTCCTTGGAAATGGTCAGGACTGTCAAGACGCTAAATGCGATTCGGGCCGTTAGAGAAACCCGCCGCGATGCCTTGCATCGCAGCATCCGAGGTTCCCCGCGGCGCAAAATGCCCGCTCACGACCGGCTCGGACCTCAGTTCGACGGTGCGGGCTGCCATAATGCCAGCATTCCGTTGAGATTGAGGCGATCTGCCGCCCCCACGATGCCGGTCTGCTCGACCTGTCGAGCGATGCTGCTCAATCCCAACGCGTCAAAGGCCACCGAAGCGGCGGTACGAATAAACGTCAGATCGGTCAAACGCGGCGACAATTTGAAATCACGCACCGGCAGGTCGGGCGCGACTTTCTTTTCCGCCACAAGCCACGCGATCGCAGCCTTTTCGTCGCCAAGCTGATCGACCAACTTGAGGTCTACCGCCTGCCGTCCGGTGAAAACGCGCCCATCGGCGACTTTCTCGAGCTGTGCATCGTCCATGCCGCGCCGGTTCTGCACCAGACCCCGAAACCAGGCGTAGGAATCCTTCACCAGGGCATCGATCGCGGCCCGCGCCTCCGGACTGGTCGGTTCATATCCGTTCGGGGCCGCCTTCAGCGGCGATGATTTCACCTCCTCAACCTTGACTCCGACAGTTTTCAGAAGGTCGGTGATATTCGGATATTGAAACAGCACGCCAATCGAGCCGACCAGCGCCGTTTGCTGCGCGACGATGTGATCGGAGGCGAGCGCCGCGATATATCCGCCCGACGCGCCGAGCCCTTCCACCACCACAACCATCGGTTTCTTGGCCTTCAGGCGCGTCAGGGCGTCGTAAAGCTCTTCGGATCCGGCGGTGGTGCCGCCCGGCGAGTTGATGTGGACGATGACCGCGGGGGCGTTCGACTTTCCGAGTCGCTCCAGCGCCTCAACTCGCTTTTGGTCGCTGCGAATCAGACCGTCGATGTTGACACGCTGGATCGCGGAGGCGCCGGTCAGCTTGCCGCCCCAAGGCGTGGCGTAAGCGCCGACTGCAACGACAGCGCCGATCACGATCAAAGCCGACGCCACGCGCCAGAAGGTAAGCTTGCGGCGCAACCTGCGGCGATCGACGATCACGTCGGATTCCATCGACATCGACATTTCTCCTCAAGGAATATTGCGGTCGATCACACCGTCGCCGGTGCATGACATTTGGGCTCGTCAAACTACACCAATCGCGGCGTAATATGAAGAAAGCATGGCCGGCTCCGATCATGCGCCGGAACGTGAAACCGTGCCGTTTGACCTGGCCGTTTGACTTGGCCCCGGCTAGCGGCTGCGCCGGTCCGGCGTGATTAACTCGGGTCGCGGCCCCGACAGCCGCTTGTGCAGGTGGACCATGAAGGCCATGCCGAACAGCGGCGTCGCCAGATTAACGATCGGAATCGCCACGAAAGCTGCGATGACGAGGCCGGCCACAAACACTGTAGAGGCGTTATCGCGGCGCATCGCCTTGGCCTCCGCCGGTGAACGGAACCGCATCGCCGCAAGCTCGAAATATTCCCGGCCGAGCAACCACGCCGTTGCAACGAAGAACACGATCACGCCCACGCCCACGAACACGAACGGCAGCGCAATCAGATAGACGAGCAGCGTCAGCAGTGCTGTCTTGACGCCCTCGGCCATCGCAAGGCCAATCGGCAGCGCCGCGCCCGAGCGATCAGCTGGATAATGCTCGTGCTCGACGATCTCCGCGACGTCGTCGACGAACACGCCAGCAACCAGCGAGGTGATCGCAGGCATCAGAAACACCGCGCCGAACACGATGCCCAAGCCTGCGGCAATTGAAAGAACCCAGGCGAGAATATTGAGCGGCGTGTGGAAGGCCGGCCCCAGCATGGTCTCCGCCCAGAGTTCGCCCGATCCGGCGAGCCAGCTCAAGAGCCGCTGCAGTCCGATCGAGACCACGACGATCAGCACAAGCGCGAGCCCTATCGCGCGCCACAGGATGGCGCGCATCGGCGGCGAAAGAATCTGCGTAAGGGCGTTGACAGCAGCGCCGATCATAAGGGTGCGTTTCCCCAAGGAATCCTGCGCTCAGATAAACACCGCGATCCGCGCCGGCAAGAGCACGGGACCATGAGCGCCTCGAGGAGCGCAAATGCTGCAAGCGAGATGCGAACTTCGGATTCGGGGCACAAGAGCGGGATGAGAAAAAGTATGGAGCGGTTTTCCGTAAAACGCGTCAGATCAAAACCGTAGAACCACGCTTTTGATTCTTTCAGACACGGAAAGGCTCTAGGTGGCGTAGGTCTGCGCGCCCGCGAGTTCGGCCGCGACCATGGCGCCAAGCGCCATGTCACTCTGCTGACCGAAGCCGTGATGAACAATGCGGCCGTTGCGGCCGATCAGGATGCTGGTCGGCGTGCCCTGCATTCCGTAGCGGCCCATAGTGACCGGCAGCGGCGTGCCGTCGCCCGCGGCATCGACGCCGATCGGAAACGTCAGCCGGTATTCGTGAATAAAGGCCTGAAGCGAAACCGGCGTCATTGCAGCGTGATGTTCGAATACCGTGTGCAGACCTATCACCTGAAGATCGGTCGCCTTGAACAACTCATAGGCGCGCTGCGTCTGCGGCGTGCCATGCGCGACACAGCCGGGGCATAACATCTGGAAGGCATGGAGCAGCACCGGGCGGCCGCGCAGTGCTGCCAACGTCATGGGCTCGGCCGTATTGAACCATTGCGAGACGGCAAGTTCGGGAGCGGTGACGTCGGCGTCGGTCATGGAATTGCCTCGCGAGGCCATTTGAGGACCGGGTCCGGCACGCTCTCCGGGTCGGATGTTGCGGCGGGCACGCAGGACTGCTGTCGTGCCCGCGCGCTGCGGACATGTGCCGCGTCCCCCGTTTCGGATCGCTGCCGCGGCGAGGAGCTTTCGTCGGCGATCATCTCTTCCACCGGCGCGGGAGCGAACGACGGCAAGCCCGCCCCGACTTGAATCGGGTCCAAAACACCCGCCACCTCCGCGAGCGGCTTCTGCTTGTCGGCCCAATGGAGCGAGAGGTAATCGAAACCCCGCACGATCGTGGGCTTGACGATCTCAAAATAGGGCGAGATGTCGAAATCTCGTGGCATATAGAGCGAGGAATCGCGAATGTGCAGAATCTCGCGCCGGGCGTTGCGGCTGCCGGCGCGGGTGATCTTCGGCAGGATCGGATAGCGCACCGCGCCGAACGCCTGCGCGATCAACGCCGAGCAGATAATCTTGGTCGGATCGCCAGACCCGAACGCGATCATGCGCCGCCGCCAGCGCTGCGGCACCGGCAGCGGAAACAGGTAACGCATCAGA
The DNA here is from genome assembly GCF_031453995.1 of Nitrobacter vulgaris. Classification (NCBI taxonomy): domain Bacteria; kingdom Pseudomonadati; phylum Pseudomonadota; class Alphaproteobacteria; order Hyphomicrobiales; family Nitrobacteraceae; genus Nitrobacter; species Nitrobacter vulgaris. The sequence goes on from NZ_JAVDPZ010000004.1 coordinate 87,755, forward strand.
TCGACGATGTTCTTGGTGTCGTAGCCGAAGCCGATCCGGTTGATGGCGTAGCGGCACACCGTGACGCGATCCTCGTGCGACAGCCCGACCGGGCGGCACAACCGGGTGTGATACGGAAGATATTTCGACAGCGGCGCCGAGATGACACCTTCGCCGACATTGGCCTCGATCAGCACATGCGACTCGCCATCGGGCTCGCTGGCGCCGTCGATCGGGCCGACATAAAGCGCGGCATGCGACCATGTCGATTGCGTCAGATACTTGATGATGCCGGAAATACGGCTATTGCCTTCGACCAGGAGAACGTCGCCCTCCTGAATGAGGCCGCGCACGCGCTCCGGATCGCTCGGCGTGAACGGCTCGTACCCCGGCAGCTCCTTCTGGAGGTACGCCGCAATCCATTTTCCGACCGTATCGAGCACGAAACCCATGGCAGTCTCTCTCCGCCTTTCGACCTGACCGGTTTTCCCTCCTTACCATGGCCAAAACCCGTTGCAATTCGGTTCATAGCTGCAATCGCGAAATAACCATCGATTCACCATGACAGTTGCCGCAGGCTGATTGATGCGGCAAGTTCGCCGTGTCCCGAATCCTAAGCCTGCCAGACCGTCGGATCCGAAAAGAACACTGAAAATCTACGATTCTCTGGTGGCATGGAATCAGACCGTTCGTTTTGGAACATGCAAAACGGGAAGCGATTTTTTTTAAAACCACCACGCCGGTCATTCCTGCATTTGAGTCTTGGAAACCATGCCATGAGAATGACACGCCGCGATTTCCTGTCGGCATCCGCCGCCTGTGTAGCAGGAATGGGCATCGGCCGCGCGCCGGCCGCGCCGCTGCCGCGTGATGCCGAGATCGTCGTGATCGGCGCAGGCGCCGCAGGCATCGCCGCGGCGCGACGGATTCAGGCGGCAAATCGCACCGTGCTTGTGGTCGAAGCGGCAGACAGGATCGGCGGACGCTGTCACACCGATACCAGGACTTTCGGGACGCCGTTCGATCGCGGCGCACGCTGGCTGTTTGAGCCCGACACCAATCCGATGATCCGGCTGGCGCGAAGCGTGGGTACAGAGATGTTTCCGGCCCAGCTCGGCCAGAAAATCCGCATCGGGCGGCGTAACGCGCGGGCGGGCGAAACCGAGCAATTCCTCGCGGCGCTGGTGCGCGCACGGCGCGCCATCGGCGAGGCCGCGCGCGGGAAGATCGACGTCGCCTGCGCCTCGGTGCTGCCCGGCGATCTCGACGTTTGGGCTCAGACGATCGATTTCGTGCTCGGCGCCAGCGCCACTGGAAAAGATCTGAAATATCTCTCGGTGATGGATCGGGCGAGCGCGCCTGAGCGCAACGCCGCGATTGATTGCAAACAGGGCCTCGGCGTACTGCTCGCGACGCTCGGCCAAGCCATACCGGTGAGTTTGTCGACGCCTGTCAGCCGGGTGACCTGGGCCGGCCGCGCCATTGGAGTCGAGACACCCGCGGGTCGTATCGACGCACGCGCCGTCATCATCACCGTATCCGTCAATGTGCTGACCGCAGGCAACATCCGCTTCACGCCCGACTTGCCGAAGCGCTCGCTTGACGCGGCTGCGAAATTGTCGCTCGGCAGCTACGATCGCATCGCGCTGTGGCTACCCAACAATCCGCTCGGCCTTGGACACAATGAAACCATGATAGAGCAGAGCAGCGACGGAAAGACCGCGCTTCTCGTGGCGAACGCGGGCGGATCGTCGTTGTGCACGATTGATATCGCGGGCAGCTTCGGTCGCGATCTGTCGGCGCAAGGAGCAGGCGCGATGACGGCCTTCGCCACGGAGTGGTTGACAAAGTTATTCGGTAGCGATGCTGCGGCTGGGGTGAAGCAGTCCGCCGTGACCAGATGGAACGCCGACCCCTATGCGCTCGGGGCGATGTCGGCCGCAGAACCTGGCGGCCACCCCTCGCGGAGAATCCTGATGGAGCCGCTGGGCAACCTGTTTCTCGCCGGTGAAGCCGCGCACGAGACGCTGTGGGGTACCGTCAACGGCGCATGGGAGAGCGGCGAGCGAGCGGCTGACGCCGCGCTGCGAAAAATCGGCGCGAGCAAGGAGCCAGCACAGCCGTCAGCGTCAAAGCACAAGCCATTGCGACACGACAGACGAACGCCGTCGCGAAGCGCAAACGACGCCTTCGGCTTTCCGCTGCCCCGATGACGCGACCGAGGGCGCTGATTTCATGGTCGTCAGGCAAAGACAGCGCCTTCGCCCTGCATGAGATTCGCCGCGAGGGCGCGTTCGATGTCGTCGGCGCACTGACCACGGTGAACGAGAGCTTCGGCCGCGTCTCGATCCACGGCGTGCGCGAAAAGCTCTTGCACGCGCAACTCGCGTCCGCAGGACTGCCGCCGCTCGTCGTGCCGATTCCCAATCCGTGCCCGAACGATGCCTATGAAGAGCGGATGACGCGGGCGATGGCGGATGCAAAGCGGTCCGGCATCACGCATGTCATCTTCGGCGATTTGTTTCTCGCGGATATCCGCGCCTATCGCGAACAAAAGCTCGCCGGCACTGGTATCACGCCGGTGTTTCCATTGTGGCGCCGGCCTACTTCGGCGCTTGCGCGCGACATGATCGCGAGCGGACTGGAAGCGCATCTGGTCTCGATCGATCGAGCGAAGCTCGACCGTTCGTTTGCCGGCCGCAACTTCAATGAGGCGCTACTGAAGGACCTTCCGGCCGGAATCGATCCGTGCGGCGAAAACGGCGAGTTCCACACTTTCGTTTTTGCCGCGCCGATATTCTCGCAGCGAATCGAGGTCGTACGCGGCGACATTGTCGAGCGCGAGGGATTCGCTTACTGCGATCTTGTGCCTGCGTAATCGTTCCAGTGTACTTGATGCGAACCGGTATCCGCCTCGCGTCAAAACGCTTTAACCGCGCAAGCTGCCGCCGGTTCTTTTCGCGACTTCAGCGACGACCTTCGCCGCCACCGCGTCGATCTCCTGATCGGTCAGCGTCTTGTCACGCGGCTGCAGCGTCACCGCGATAGCAACCGATTTCTTGTCCGCATCGATGCCCTTGCCTTCGTAGATATCGAACACCGTGACGCCCGAGATCAGCTTCCTGTCCACGTTTTGCGCCGCGCGGACGATATCGGCCGTTTTCACAACGCGATCGACGATGAACGCGAAGTCGCGCGCCACAGGCTGGAACGGCGGCAATTCCAGCACCGGTTTTGCGCGAGTCGGCTTCTGCTTGGCCTCCGGAATGCGGTCGAGAATCACCTCGAATGCGAGTAGCGGACCATCAGCCTTCAGCGCTTCGAGCACGCGGGGATGCAGTTCGCCGAAATAGCCGAGCACGTTCTGCGGTCCGATCTGGATCGCAGCCGATCGTCCCGGATGCAGCCATGCCGGAAAGTTTTTCGATTCGCTGCCGGCGCCGATCTGCAATGCCTGTGCCGGCGCACCGGCGGCAGCCAGCAAGGCAAGCGCATCGGCCTTTACATCAAGCGCATCCGCGGTGGCCGAGCCCGACCAGTGCCTCCCGAGACCCGCCGACGAGGCCATGCCGCGGCGAAGCCCGGCGGCGGCCATGAATTGATCCTGCGCACCGTCGCCTCTGAAAATCTGCCCGACCTCGAACAGCGCGACGTCGGGAAAGCCCCGGTCGGCATTGGCCTGCGTGATCGCGACGAGACCCGGCAGCAGGCTCGGCCTCATGTCGGAAAGATCCGAGGCAATTGGGTTGGCGAGCGCCAGTTCCTTACTTCCGCCGCCGAACAGCTCGGCCTGCGGCTTGGCGATGAACGACCAGTTGACGGCTTCGACCATGCCGCGCGCCGCCAGCGCACGCCGCGCGCGTCGGGTGCGTGACTGGATCGGCGTCAGCACAGGTTTGCGCGGAGCCTCGCCACGATCGAACGGCGTCATCGGTACCTTGTCGACGTCAACGATACGCACGATCTCCTCGACGATGTCGGCCTTGCCCTGAACGTCAGTGCGCCAGGTGGGGATAGCGACCTTCACAACGGGCCCGCTGCCGGCCACCATGAAACCGAGATGGCCGAGAATGCGCCGCACTTCGACCAGAGGCACATCGATAGCCGCCAGCCGCTTGATTTCGCTCAAGGGGAAATCGATCACGCGGTCATCGGGCAGCGCCTGTCCGGCAACGACGTTCTCCGACGGCGTGCCGCCGCAAAGCTCGATCACGAGCCGCGTCGCCATTTCGAGACCGGGCACCATGAAAGCGGGATCGACGCCGCGCTCGAAGCGATAGCGTGCGTCTGAATTGATGCCGAGCCTGCGGCCGGTCTGCGCGATGTTGATCTCGCTCCATAGCGCCGATTCGATCAGCACATCGGTGGTGGTCTCGTCGCAGCCGGATTGCTCGCCGCCCATGATGCCGGCGAGCGATTCGACGCCCTTGTCATCGGCGATGACGCAAACATTCGGATCGAGCGTGTAAGTGCGGCCGTCGAGCGCCAGCAGCGTCTCACCGTCGCGCGCGCGACGGATCGTGAGATTTCCGTGCACCTTCTTCGCGTCGAACACGTGCAGCGGGCGGCCGCGGTCGTAGGTCATGAAGTTGGTGATGTCGACCAGCGCATTGATCGGGCGCAGGCCAATCGAAGTCAGGCGCTTTTGCAGCCATTCCGGCGACGGGCCGTTCTTCACCCCGCGGACGAGGCGCAGCGCGAAACCCGGACACAGCGCGGCATCCTCCACCGTCACCTTCACCGGACAGGGAAATTCGCCCTTGATCGGCTTGATGGTCGGGTCCTTGAAGCGACCCATGTCGGCAGCGGACAGATCGCGCGCGATGCCGTGCACGCCCGTGCAATCCTGCCGGTTCGGCGTCAGGTTGATCTCGATCACGGGATCGCCGAGTCCGGCCCATTCCGCATATCCCACACCGACCGGCGCATCCGCCGGCAATTCGATGATGCCGTCGTGATCCTCGGAGATTTCAAGCTCGGCCGCCGAGCACAACATGCCGCGGCTCTCGACGCCGCGGATGGTGCCGACGCCGAGCGTGATATTCTTTCCCGGAATGTGGGTGCCAGGCGGCGCGAACACGCTGACGAGGCCCTCGCGCGCGTTCGGCGCGCCGCACACCACCTGGATGTAAGCAGGCTCACCCTTGTCGCTGGTCTCGCCGGTATCGACCATGCAGACCCTGAGACGATCGGCGTTCGGATGCTGCACAGCGGAGACCACGCGCGCGATGGTGAACGGCGCGAACGTCTTCGATTTGTCCGCGATGTGCTCGACCTCGAGCCCGATCATGGTCAGCTTGTCGGCGAGTTTGTCGAGCGGCTCGTCGGTGTCGAGATGCTCTTTCAGCCAGGAAAGGGTGAATTTCACGTCGACAATCCCCCCGCGAGCGTCGGGATCTCAAGCGGCCTGAAGCCGTAGTGAGTGAGCCAGCGCACGTCGCCTTCGAACAATTGCCGCAGATCGGCGATGCCGTATTTCAGCATGGCGATGCGGTCGATCCCCATGCCCCAGGCGAAGCCCTGATAAACTTCCGGATCGATGCCGCACAGCTTCAGCACGTTCGGATGCACCATGCCGCAGCCGAGAATCTCCAGCCAGTCCTCGCCCTCGCCGAAGCGAATCTCGTTCTTGTCGCGGCGGCACTGGATATCGACTTCCAGCGACGGCTCCGTGAACGGGAAGAACGAGGGACGGAAACGCATGTTGACGTTGTCGACCTCGAAGAAGGCCTTGCAGAATTCGTGCAGGATCCATTTGAGGTGGCCGAGATGCGATGACTTGTCGATCACCAGCCCCTCGACCTGATGGAACATCGGCGTATGGGTCTGATCCGAGTCGCTGCGATAGGTGCGGCCAGGGCAGATGACACGAATCGGCGGTGTCTTGCTCAACATGGTGCGCACCTGCACCGGCGAGGTATGGGTGCGCAGCAGGAGGCGCGAAGGCTTTTCTCCGGCCTCCGAGCCGGCTGCCTCCTTCGGGTTGAAGTAGAAGGTGTCGTGCATCTCCCGCGCCGGATGGCCTTCCGGGAAATTCAGCCGCGTGAAATTATAGTCGTCGGTCTCGATATCGGGACCTTCGGCGACCGCGAAACCCATGTCGGCGAAGATCGTGGTGACCTCGTCCCACACCTGGCTCAGCGGATGGATGCGGCCGGCTTCCGCGGGCGTCTCGCGCAGCGGCAGCGTGACGTCGATCGTTTCCGACGCAAGGCGCGCGTCGAGCGCGGCGGATTTCAGTACCTCGCGGCGTGCGTTGATGGCGGCGGCCACCCGGTCCTTCAGCATGTTGATCGCAGCGCCGCGCGTCTTGCGTTCGTCCGGGGACATCGCGCCAAGCGTCTTGAGCAACGCCGTCACCGCGCCGTTCTTGCCGAGCGCCGCGACGCGCACCGCCTCCAGCGCGGCTTCGTCGCCTGCATTGTCGACAGCGCCGGTCAGTTCCTGTTCGAGAATCTCGATGTCGGCCATCCCTTTTACTCCGGCATGATGAACAAGTCGGTCTCGCGCGGCTTGCCGCCCGCCTGCGTCAGCATCGCGTGAACCTGCCCGCGATGATGGGTCTGATGATTGAAAAGATGCATCACGAGCTGCCAGCGCGGCTTGGTCACGCTGCTCCCTGTCGCGCCGGAGAACCAGGTAAGATCTGCCTTGATCCAGTCCGGATCGAGACCGTCGGCCCACTCGATCAGCCGGGCGTCCGCGGCGCGACGCTCGCGCTTGAGTTCGCTCCAGTCGGGAACAAGCGTCGGCGACTCGCCGATCCCGCAACCGGGCCTCGGCCAGTCGGAGAACCGGCTCATCCACATGCGGTCGGCCCAAAGCAGATGATTGAGTGTGCCGTGGATCGAGCCGAAGAACGCGCCGCGATCGCGGCGGCGTTCGCCGTCCGACAGACCGTCGGCCACGGTGTAAAGATTGTCGTTCTGCCAACGGTTGTACCGGGCCATCCGCCTGGCATAGCTGATATCGATCATCCGTCGCTCCCGACGGCCGATCGTCGCGAAGCCTCAAGCCGCGAGCGCGGCCTTGGCCTTCTCGGCGATCGCCTGGAACGCGGCGGGCTCGTTGATGGCGAGATCCGACAGCACCTTGCGGTCGACCGTGATGCCCGACTTCGACAGGCCGTCGATGAAGCGGCTGTAGGTCATGCCGAACGGCCGGACGGCGGCGTTGAGGCGCTGGATCCACAGGGCGCGGAAGGTGCGCTTCTTGCGCTTGCGGTCGCGGAAGGCGTACTGGCCGGCCTTGTCGGCGGCGGCCTTCGCGGCGCGAATGGTGTTCTTCCGGCGGCCGGAAAAACCCTTGGTGATCTTGTAGACTTTCTTGTGCTTGGCATGAGCCGTCACACCGCGCTTGACGCGAGCCATGACCGATCTCCTTCAAAGTGACTGGTGAATTTGACGCCGCTTGGCGCGGCGGGATTGCAACAGGTCGGCCGTCAGGCGTTCGGCAAGAAGTACTTCTTGATGTTGTCGCCGTCGGTCTTGAACAGGATGCGGGTGCCGCGAAGCTGACGAATCTGCTTCTTGGTCCGCTTGATCATGCCATGTCGCTTACCGGCGTGGGCGGACACCACCTTGCCGGTCCCGGTCACCTTGAAGCGCTTTTTAGCGCCCGATTTGGTCTTCAACTTGGGCATTTGGCTCTCCTGTTGCCACGAAAAAATGCGCCCCAAGGGGCGCTTTTTGCGGCGAAATGCTCGCTAGAGCGTTGAAAATGCTCGACTATATCTGAAATGACATCGCCGGCATGGTCGTCGCCACGGCAGCCCTTGAATCAGCCGGGCGGCGAAGATCGGGCTTATGGCAGAGGATGGCCGGATTGGCAACGATTTAGGGAAAGAACGATCGCTATTCCCAGCCGGAAGGGGCTGCCCGGGAGAGATGTGCCCACTTAAAAAATAGCTGAAGGCAAGTCGCTTGGAACAGACACGGCGCGCTCCCTCTCCGCTTGCGGGTTAGGTCTTGCAGAGGCTCGTCGAAACTGGCCCGCCAGATGTCTCGCGAGCCAATTTCGGTCGAACTCTTAAAGAGATGAACGCAGCCTCAGCGCGGTGCCAGCACCATGACGACCTGGCGGCCCTCGAACCTGGCGTCCTGCTCGACCTTGGCGTAGGCGGCGACGTCGGCCTTCACCTTGTCGAGCAGTTTGGTGCCGATCTCCTGGTGAGCCATCTCGCGGCCGCGATAGCGCAGGGTGATCTTGACCTTGTCGCCCTCTTCGAAGAACCGCTGCATCGCCTTCATTTTCACGTCGTAGTCGTGATCGTCGATCATCGGACGGAGCTTGATCTCCTTGATCTCGACGACCTTCTGCTTCTTGCGGGCTTCGGCGGCTTTCTTCTGGGCCTGAAACTTGTATTTCCCGTAATCCATGATCTTGCAGACGGGAGGACTGCTGTTCGGGGCAATCTCGACCAGATCCATACCGGCATCCATGGCCATCTTGATGGCGGCGATCGTTTCCACGGTACCTTGGTTGGTGCCGTCCTGATCGATCAATTGAACCTGGGCATTGCGGATTTCATCGTTGGTGCGCGGTCCGTCTTTCGCGACGGGCATTGGCGCTCTACTGGGACGGCGAATGGGTGGCTCTCCAATGTTGTGAAAGAAGCGCCTACTTTGAAGGAATAAGCGGCTGCGGGCAAGCGGGGGAATTTAACGCGGGGCAAAACCATCGAACGCGAGGTATTTTGGTCACGCCGATCAATTTCGATCCGCTACTTGTTCCGCATCGAGCAGGCATTCAAATGGGGGAACGGCACTGCCGGAAACACGCAAACGGACGGACGCCATGACGAGCGAGACGGCAGCGCAATTTATCGAGGTCGGCGGCGGCGACGCCATGCGCCGGATCGCCGTGCAGGCACGGCGCGGGGACTCCCCGGGCCTGTTCTGGCTCGGCGGCTTCAAATCCGACATGGCGGGCACCAAGGCGCTGGCGCTCGATTCGTGGGCGGCCGAACGCGGTTTGGCCTGCGTGCGCTTCGACTACTCCGGTCACGGGACTAGCGGCGGCGAGTTCACCGATGGCACCATAGGACGCTGGCTCGAGGAAAGCCTCGCGGTGTTCGACGCTTTTTGCGAGGGGCCGCAGGTGGTGATCGGCTCATCGATGGGTGGCTGGATGGCGCTTCTGCTAGCGCGCGAGATCGCGCGACGGGCATCCTCCCGCGCCACGCTCACCGGCCTCGTGCTGATCGCACCGGCGCCGGATTTTACCGAGGAGTTGATGTGGAAGACCTTTTCGCCGGAGGCCAGACATGCCATCGAAACCGATGGTGTCTGGCTGCGGCCGTCCGATTACGGCGATCCCTATCCGATCACGCGCGAACTGATCGAGGAGGGCCGCAACCATCTGCTGCTTGACCGCAGCATCTCGACCGGCTGTCCGGTGCGCATCCTGCAGGGCGCGCAGGATCTCGACGTGCCGTGGCGTCACGCCTTAACGCTGACCGAACGGTTGCCGAGCGATGACGTGGTGCTGACCATGATTCAGGACGGCGACCACCGGCTGTCGCGTCCACAGGACATCGCGCGCATTTTGGCGGCGGTGGCGGAGTTCTTCTGAATCAGCGGACGGCCGATCATGCCCGGCCTGCGGCGAGCATCCTCATCTCGAAACGTTCCTCGGCGGGCTATCCGGCTCGAGCATCCGGAAGGCCACTCTATCTGCGCTTAACTGTGAGTTTGGCGGAGCCTTCATTGTTGCGATAGAATGCGTCGTAGAATCCGGGGATGCCCAGCACCGCATCGTTGACGAACACAAGCAACTCGCCGCTGCGCGTCGGCCGGATCACGGCCTCGATGGTGCCGTCTTCCGGATCGGGATCGAGAAACACCTCCTCGCCGCCAACCGCGCCGTAGCGCAACACCAGGCGGAACCACGGCCGCGTTAGCTCGCGACGCAAGGGAACGCCGAGCACCAGCGCCAGCTGCTGATGCCAGTTCGGCGCATCGGTCGAGTAGAATCCGCCGAGCGGGGACCGAATGCCGCCGTCCCGGAACGGCTCGGTGGTCTCCACCTTGACCACATAGCGCGCGCCATTGCCCTGGACGAAAATCCCGGTGTTGTTGCACAGGCCGGATGTGGCGAAGGTCACGCTGGCTTCCTCGCCGCGAGTTAGCGCTTTCGCTTGGGAGTTTTCGCGGCAGGTGAAGCCCGCGATATCCTGCGCGTTGTAAAGCAGGTGGCTGGTCAGCGTGACCCCGAGATAGACGAACAGCAGCGCAAAGAAGGCCGGCGCGCCGCGCCGCTTCAGCCAGTCGTGAAAAGCGACGTAGATGCGGCTGGTGCGCAGCCGATAAATCCAGTTTGTCGGTCCCTTGGTGGGCGCGCACGGGGCGCGCCGCCAGATCGCGCCCATCGTATCCGAGATGCCTGCCGCGAGCCATGCGCTCCAGGCGATCAGCACAATCACGGTGATGAGCAGGAGTGAAAACTGCACCGGGCTGCGAGCGTAGCCGTCGATCCAGGTCTGCGCGAATCCGGGCAGGAAGCCGCCGACCAGGCGGATGATGTCCGAGATCCAGCGGACCGGGCTGAGATACTCGTCCTTGGCAGGCAGCTTGCGCAACAGCGGGTAGAGCGCGAGCCAAAGCGAAACGCCGACAGTAAGGAAATAGACGATGCGGCGCTTCCACACCTGGTTCCAGACATGCTCTTGCGCTTCGGCGCGTTTCGCCGCCTCATCCGAGGTTTCAAGCCCGAACGCATCGGGCGTGACGATTCGCCCATCATAAGTCGCGATATCGTAGACCGCGGGAAGCCCCACCGGCGCATAGGCGTGGGCGCGGCTTGCGATTCGGCACAAAGCGCTCTCGTGAATCTTCGGTCTCGCCACCGACACCACGTCCCGTTTGGTGTAGGCGTAGCTGGAGAGAAGCTCGATCTTGCGCGGCCCGTAACGGTAGTATCCGCCGACACCCTTGCGCGGATCATAGAGCCGGCCATCCTTGTCGCACATTGCGACGGCATGCTTGAAGGTGTCGGGATCGGCTGGCGGCGCCCCCTGATCCGACTTGAAGCGCAAACCGCAGGCCTGCGCTTCCCGCAGCATCCAGACCAGTGAAATATAAGCCAGTGAATCGTCCGGATAGCCGCCGCCGACGTTGGAATGAACGCCAGGAAACCAGACCTGACTCACCTGTTCGTCGGCAAGATAGCGCTCACCGTCCCCGCGAAGCCGGGCAGACTGTGCTCCGCTCTCATCCCACAATTCGGGATGGAAAGTGGTTCGCTCCTCGTCGATCGACAGCGCCTGGCAGGCCCGCATCACCCGCGTCAGATCGAGCTTGTGGTCGGGCAATTGCAGCGGCCAGATGAAGCGGCTGACGCCTCGCGTCATCTCGTCGATCGGCAACCCGTAGGCGGTGACAGTATCCCACACGCCAACGAAGCGGATGCGCTGGATCACGCGATTGTCTGCCTTGTCGTAATCGTCGCGCCAAACCAGATCGCGCAAAGCCCTGAACAGATGCTCGATGCGCCAGACCGTATGATAGCGTTCGCGGCGATAGGCGCGATAGGCTGCGCGCGCCTTGCGATCCAATTCTTCCTCGGTGGCGGCGGCAATCAGTCCTTGATTAAGGATCAGCCCCATCACCACGCGAATGGTGAAGGCGCCCCGGCTAAAGCCAAAGCCGAATATCTGGTCACTTTCGTCAAGCCAGTTGCGGCAGGCGAACTTGTAGATATCGATAACGTTGCGTTTCAGCCCGAAGCCGAACGCGCCGCCGAGCACGGCGAGCGGCTTGAACGACGACGTGCCGACGCCGTCATCGTAGAACGCCACCTGATCCGATCCGGAAAGATCAAGCCCTTCGAATGTGCGCCAGACGTTGGTGCGCCAGACCTTCGCCGCGGAATTTCCGGTGCCATCAGAGAGCAGAACGATTTTCCGGCCCATGCCAACTCCCGGAACGATGTCGCCCGACGTTGATCCGCCTTCTCTCGAAAGCCAACGACGCCCGCAGCGGGCGTCGCTTCTCTTAGCGTCAACTCAATCGCGGCCAGTTAGCCTTGCCAACTGAGGGAGGAAGGTTGGCAACGGCTAACTCATCCCTGTGACATTCACGATGGGTTCGAGGTCATCGCCAAAGCATCGACCATCAACCCCATCGTTCTCCTGATCAACCAATCGTCACAAGAAATTGGCGACCGCTTTCGTCGAGGATGCCATCGCGGAGCTAAATCCCGCGCGAAGGCTTGTCAGGAACTGGGCGAGGGGCGACGGACCGACGCTCTCGCTCTTGCGACGGGTCTCCAGCCGCTCCATGCTCAAGCTCGACGCTTCAGCCTGATCAGCCAACGACACAGGCGCCTCCTGTACCATCTCTTCGCCACGGTCAGATTCGATCACCGTGGCGTATTGGATGACCTTGATCGCCTTGCCCTTGGCGTCGAGGACCGGAATGTACGAGGCCCGGATCCAGACTTCCTTGCCGTCCTTCCCGATGCGCTTGTACTCGGCCGATTGAGCCTCGCCGCGATTGAGCTTGGCCCAGAATTCGCGATAGGCAGAACCTGCACGCTCCGAAGCCTCCACGAAGATGCCGTCATTCTTGCCACGAACGTCGCCGAGGGTGTAACCCATCGCCTTCAGGAACTTGTCGTTGGCGGCGATAATCGTACCGTCCGGTTTGAATGCGGCCATTGCCTGGGCGCGTTCGATGGCGGCAAGCTGATCCGCGTTTTCCAGCGCCTCGAGTTTCCTGGCGGTGATATCGGTCGCGACTTCAATAACCTTCGTGGGTTTGCCCCTCGAATCCAGGACCGGATTATAAGAAGCCTGCAACCAGACGATCTTGCCGTTCTTGCCGATACGCTGATACTCGGCTGACTGTGACTCGCCGCGATTGAGCTTGGCCCAGAATTCGCGATAGGCGGCGCTGGATCGTTCGCCGGCCTCCACGAACATGTGATGGTGATTGCCCTGGACCTCGTTGAGGAGAGAGTAGCCGAACGCTTTCAGGAAGTTATCGTTCGCGGTCAGGATCTTTCCATCCATTCCGAATTCGGCGACGGCCTGCGACTTTCCGATGGCCGCGACCTGGCCCTCCAGCTCAGCCGCCTTCAATTTCTGTTTGGTGACGTCAGTCGTGAACGCGACAACCTTGAACGGCTTTCCGGTCTCGTCCACGATTGGATTGTAAGTCGCGAGAATCCAGACTTCTCTCCCGCCTTTACCAAACCGCCTGTATTCGGCCGATTGAGTCTCGCCGCGATTGAGCTTGGCCCAGAGTTCGCGATAGGCCGCACCTGACCGCTCCGACAGCTCCACGAACATGCCATCATGCTTCCCCTGCACTTCGCTAAGGGCGAAGCCCATCGCGTTAAGGAAGTTTCTGTTCGCGGTAATGATCGTGCCGTCCAATTTGAATTCGACCACGCCCTGCGCGCGTTCGATGGCGGAAACCTGACCCGCGTTTTCCAGATTCTTGATTCTTTTCGCGGTGATATCGGACGCGAGCGCGATAACTTTTGTCGGATTCCCCCTCGAATCCAGCACCGGAATATAGGACGCCTGAACCCAGACTTCCCGGCCGTGATTGTCGATGCGTTTGTACTCGGCCGATTGGGTCTCGCCCTTATTCAACCTGGCCCAGAAGTCGCGGTATGCGGCGCCGGACCGTTCGTCGGTCTCCACGAACATGCCGTGGTGCTTTCCGCGAACCTCCGCCAGCGTGTAACCGAGTATGCTGAGAAACTTCTCGTTAGCCGTGATGACCGTTCCATCGATACCGAGCTCGATGACGGCTTGAGACTTGCTGATCGCTGCGGCTTTCGCGGCATTTTCTTTCGCGATCGACCATTTTTTGAAGAAAAACATTGATCCTCCCCAGGAGTTAGATCCAAGACTACCAAAGCTCACGACTCGCGGGCGAAGCTTGGTAACTTGATGATGAATGGAATCGGTTAAAACGAGGTTAATCGGCCTGGATCGCGAGACATACCCGCAGCTCTTCGGTGTCAGAGAGCTTCGGCAGCCGCCCGGGCTTTCCGTTTTTCTTAGTTTTTTCAACAGCTAACGCTTCCCCTGGTATCGGCGACGAAGCAGCCGGCGAAGGTTATCCGCCTTTGTTGCACGGCGATGGCAGTGACCGTTTCCTGAAGAAGTACAACATTCATAACCGCCGCCTGCTGCAGCCTCGGTATGCATTGAGTCGCGTGAGTCTAGTCCAGACTCGGCGGTCAGAACGGCATCAAAGTCGCCCCCGCAGGCCGTCAGCATGGTGCGCTGCGATCTCGAACACTTCGAGCTGGAACCAAAGAACCATCTGGACCAGCGACAAATCCGTTCCGCACGGGATTGTCGCCTATGGTCTGGCATGTTCCGTTAGCCTGTTGCCGAGGGCCAACTGGAACGCGGACACGGGAAAATTGGAGCGGGCGAAGGGATTCGAACCCTCGACCCCGACCTTGGCAAGGTCGTGCTCTACCCCTGAGCTACACCCGCATCCGAAAACAGGCAGCCGATCGACGGCCGCCGAAGGGCAGAGCTATGCCAAATGCGGCGTGCGAATGCAACAGCCAGATATGAGGTCCTCTCTCCCAAAGTCCCCTCCACTGGACGGCAGCCGCGATACCGGTGCCATTCAGAGGACCACGAGGGAACGATGCCCCGCCCGCCAATTGCAATATTTCCGCGCAGGGACCAATTTATGGGTCCGGATCGTGCTAGCAAGGATATGCGAACTTTGGGACGGCGCAGACCGCTCCTTCCGGGGACATCAGGCGAGGATCACGTGACCATAGTCGAGCACGGCAGCGAGCCGCCACCGCAGGCGTCGGATCTGATCAACGAGACGACGACCCAGACCTTCATGAAGGATGTCATCGAGGAATCGATGCGCCAGCCGGTGCTGGTCGATTTCTGGGCGCCGTGGTGTGGACCATGCCGCCAATTGACCCCGATCCTGGAAAAGGCGGTGCGCGCCGCCGCTGGCAAGGTCAAGCTGGCGAAGATGAATATCGACCAGCATCCTGCCATTTTTCAGCAGCTTGCGGCACAAACCGGTAATCAGTCGATTCCGGCGGTGTTCGCTTTTACCGGTGGGCGACCGGTGGACTTCTTTATGGGCGTTGTGCCCGAGACCCAGATCAAGAGCTTCATCGACAAGCTGACGCAAGGCGCGGGGGCGGCGCCCGGCACTCCGAATATCGAGGAAATCTTGCAAGAGGCGGAAGCCGCGCTCGCCGCAGGCGACCCGACCACGGCGGCCGAGGTCTATGCCGAGGTTCTCGGTATCGACGCCGCCAATCTTCCGGCGATCGCCGGACTTGCGCGTTGCTATGCGACCACCGGCGCGATCGACAAAGCCAAGCAAACACTCGCGCTGGTGCCGGAATCGAAGCGCGGCGACGCCGCCGTGACAACCGTGCAGGCCATGATCGACCTCGCCGAACAGGCGAGTTCACTCGGCCCGGTCGTCGAACTCGAGCAGAAGGTTGCGGCCAACCCGCTCGATCATCAGGCGCGATTCGACCTGGCTACCGCACTGAACGCTGGTGGCCAACGCAGCGAGGCCACCGATCACCTGCTGGAAATCGTCAGGCGCGACCGCAAATGGAACGATGATGCCGCCCGCAGGCAGCTCGTGCAATTCTTCGAAGCGTGGGGCGCCGCGGACGAAGCCACCGTCGAGGGACGCAAACGCCTGTCGACGATCCTGTTTTCTTAAGCGGTCCGGTCTCACATTTGCGTCCGTTCAGCGAACGGCCTGCGAATGTAAGACAGGGCAGGACCGCTACAAGCTTTGCCCGTGAGAACATTTTCCGGCTAAGTGGAATCCGGTTAGACGTTAGAAAATGCTCTCACTTAATAACTTGCGCGTATTCTCATCGCAAAACCGGTATCCACTTTTACGGAATACGCGCTAGCACCGGACTCGTTCATGCCCATCAATGCCGAATACCGCGGACCCGGTGACCTTCCCGAAGTGATACCAGTGTTCCCGCTGCCCGGCGCACTGCTGCTGCCGCGCGGCCAAATGCCGCTCAACATCTTCGAAATGCGCTATCTCGCAATGGTCGACGACGCGCTCCGGGACGGCCATCGTCTGATCGGCATGATCCAGCCCGACATCGCCCATTCTGCGAGCGAGGACAAGCCGGAGCTGTTCCATGTCGGCTGCGTCGGGCGCATCACGCAGTTCGCCGAATCCGGCGACGGCCGTTATATCCTCGAGCTCACCGGCGTCTCGCGTTTCAAGGTCGTGGAAGAGCCGACGGTGTTGACGCCCTATCGCCAGTGCAAGGTCGATTTCTTCGCTTACGCCGATGATCTGACCGCGCGCAAAGGCGAGGACGCCGTCGACCGCAAACGGCTGCTCGAGGTGCTGAACGATTTTCTCAAGGTCAACGACTTGAAGGTAGACTGGAGCGACATCGAGAACGCCCCGAACGAGGCACTGGTCAACGCGCTAGCAATGATGTCGCCCTATGGCCCGTTGGAGAAGCAGGCGATGCTGGAGGCAACTGACCTTAAAACGCGCGCGGAAATCTTGATCGCGGTGACCGAAATGGACCTCGCAAAAAAACGCACCAGCGGCGACCCCGGATTGCAGTAGCTAGCGAAACGTCTCAACTGGTGGAGTGGATTGGACATTCGCCACCGACGTGCGGCAAACTCGGCAAGCGAATGTCAGATTCAACCACAACCCATATGAACCCACCCGCCCGACTTGATCCTTCGAAGAGACCCGTATGACGCCGCCCCCCTCCGATCGTCCCGAAGATACCGTCGATCCAAAGCTTCTGGAGATTCTGGTCTGTCCGGTCACCAAGGGACCGCTGGAATTCGACGGCAAACGGCAGGAACTGATTTCGCGCTCGGCGAGACTAGCCTACCCGATCCGCGACGGCATTCCGATCATGCTGCCGGAAGAGGCCAGGAAGATCGAGTGAGGGTAAATCGAGCGAGGATGATGCACGCCGCCCTGGCTCTTCATTTCTCATCGGAAGAGGCATCGTCCTGACGGCGGCGACGCCACTCGGAGCGCCGCAGCCGTGCTCTCGCGTCATTGCACCACCTCGCCGTGCTGGCTGATGTCGAGACCTTCGCGTTCGTTCTCGCCGCTGACCCGCAGACCGATCACCGCCTTGATGGCAAGCAGGATGATCAGGGTGACGATGGCGTCGTACACGACCGTGGCGAGGATGCCGTAGATCTGGACGATCACCTGATGGGTGTTGCCGTCGATCAGGCCCGTGCCGGCCTTGTTGATGGCGGTGCGGGCGAACACGCCGGTGAGCAGCGCGCCGATGATGCCGCCGACGCCGTGGACGCCGAAGGCGTCGAGGCTGTCGTCATAGCCCATCATGTGCTTGAGGCCGGTGGCGCCCCAGTAGCAGCCGATGCCGGCGACGGCGCCGATGACCAGCGCGCCGCACGGATCGACGAAGCCGGAGGCCGGGGTGATGGCGACGAGACCGCCGACCGCGCCGGAGCAGATGCCGAGCGCGCTCGGCTTGCCGCGCAAGCCCCACTCGACGACCATCCAGGCCAGCGCCGCGGCGGCGGTTGCGATCTGGGTCACCGCCATCGCCATGCCGGCCTGTCCGCCCGCCGTCACCGCCGAACCGGCGTTGAAACCGAACCAGCCGACCCACAAGAGCGACGCGCCGATCATGGTCAGCACCAGGTTATGCGGCGCCATGTTCTCGCTGCCGTAACCCTTGCGCTTGCCGAGCACCAGCGCGCAGACGAGGCCCGCGACGCCGGCGTTGATATGGACCACGGTGCCGCCGGCGAAGTCCAGCACGCCGAGACCTCCGAGGAATCCGCCGCCCCAGACCCAGTGCGCGACTGGCGCATAAACCAACAGCGACCACAGGCCCATGAACCACATCATCGCCGAGAACTTCATCCGATCCGCGATCGCGCCGCAGATCAGCGCTGGCGTGATGATCGCGAACGTCATCTGGAAGCACATGAACACCGATTCCGGGATCGTCGGCGCGGCGGCGGCGATGGAGTCCGTGCCCATGCCCATCAGCAGCATGCGCGAGGCGCTGCCGAGAAAGTTCGTACCCTCGGTGAAGGCCCAGCTATAGCCGATCACCATCCAGAGCACGGTGGCGAGACAGGTGATGGCGAAACTCTGCATCACCGTGGCGAGCACATTCTTCTTGCGCACCATGCCGCCGTAGAACAGTGCGAGGCCGGGGATCGTCATCATCAGCACGAGCGCGGTGGAGGTCAGCATCCACGCGGTGTCGCCCGAATCCAGTTTGGGCGGCGGTGGCGCGGCAGGGGCGACCGCTGCGGCGCTCTGGGCAAGCGCGACGTCGGCAAATCCCGCAAGGCCGGCTGCGGTGAGTATCGCCGCGATGGCCAGTCCCGCGCGGGCCGGGCATTCGAACGTCATGTGCTTTACTCCTGATTGAGGAAGGATGAGCGCGAAATCAGATCGCTGCGGCATCGAGATCGCCGGTGCGGATGCGAACCGCATGCTCGAGGTTGATGACGAAGATGTTGCCGTCGCCGATCCTGCCGGTTCACGCCACCGAGGCGATGGTTTCGACGACCGCATCGACCAGGCCGGAATTGACCGCGGCCTCGACCTTGATCTTCGGCAGAAAGCTCACGGTGTATTCGGCGCCGCATAGATTTCCGAACGGCCTTTCTGGCGGCCGTATCCCTTGACTTCCGTCACTGTCAGACCGTGCACGCCGATCGCGGTCAGGGCATCGCGGACCTCTTCGTGCTTGAAGGGCTTGATGATCGCCATAACGATTTTTTCATGTGTCCGGCCCCCGCCTGGGCCCGGCTGCAACATGCCGGGCGGTTTCGGCTGAGATTCCGCGCCGGGAAGGGTCGCGGCGCATTCGCAGCCGCAACCAGGGAATCAAATGCTGTGCCAAACCGGCCCAATTGCTTAACGACCTGTGAATTCAAGGCTTTTTGGCTCTGCTGCCACGCGGTGCGACATTGGGCGGAACCCTCCGCTCAAAACCTGACCACATCTGCTCAAAAGAAAGGCAGTGCCCGGCTTTCAGGATGTTTTGCCCAAGGGGAAGGCATCGAGAGGTTCGAAACACCGGTACCGATCAGAAAAAGCTCGATTCTGAAACCAGAACCGGGCCAAGGAAAACGCCGTCATATCGAAGTCGTCATGCGGCTATTGCAGCGCCTCGCCGTGCTGGGAAATGTCGAGTCCTTCCAGCTCGTTCTCGCGGGAAACCCGTAGCGCCACGAAAGCGCCGACCAGCTTGAGGAGGCCGTAAGTCACCGCACCTGACCAGAGCAGGGTGACGGCCACGCCATAGAGCTGCAGCAGCAACTGGCGCGGGTTGCCTTCGAGCAGGCCGGGCACGCCGCCGATCGACGAGGTCGCGAACACCCCGAGCAGCAGGGTCCCGGTCAGTCCGCCAATGCCGTGGACGCCGAATACGTCGAGCGAATCGTCATAGCGGAAGCGATGCTTGAGGCTGGTGCAGGCCCAATAGCAGATCAGTCCGGCAACGATTCCGATGATGATGCCTTGCAGGGGCGTGACAAAGCCGGAGGCCGGCGTGATCGTGCCGAGACCCGCAACCGCGCCCGAGATCATGCCGAGTACGGAGGGCTTGCGCCGCGTCGCCCACTCGATGGCTGCCCATGTCAGCGCGCCGGCGCAGGCGGCGAGATGCGTGGCGATAATCGCCATCACCGCGCGCGAATTCGCAGCCAGCGCGGAGCCGCCGTTGAATCCGAACCAGCCGACCCACAAAAGCCCCGTGCCCATCACAGCGAGGGACAAATCGTAGGGCGACAAATTGTCCGAACCATAGCCGTGACGGCTACCGAGGACTTTCGCCGCGACCAGCCCCCCTACGCCGGCGCTGAGATGCACCACCAGCCCGCCCGCGAAATCCTGCACGCCGGCAGCGCCGAGGAAGCCGCCGCCCCACACCCAATGCGCAAGCGGAATGTAGACAAAGATAAACCAACCGACCGAAAACAGCAGATAGGCCGAGAAGCGCATCCGATCGGCCACCGAGCCCGCCACCAGCGCCACGGTGATGATCGCGAAGGTCATCTGGTAAAGCATGAACAGTGCTTCGGGGATGGTCTTTGCCGCGGGATTGACGGCGTCCATGCTCATACCGGCGAGAAACATGCGGCCGGGCGATCCCAGCCACGGCCCGTCGCCTGTGAACGCCAGCGAGTAACCGAACGCCACCCACAGAATCGAAATCACCGCCACCGCTGCGAGGCTTTGCGCCATCGTCGCCAGCACGTTCTTTTTGCGCACCATGCCCGAATAGAACAGCGCCAGCCCCGGGATCGTCATCATCAGCACGAAGGCCGTGGCGACGATCATCCATGCGGTATCGGCGGCGCTGACAGTTGAAGTGGCGCTGTCCGCAAAGGCCGGCGTCCCTGTCGTTACGAAAATCGTGATTGCAACGATTGTCGTCGCAGCGCCTGCTGCCCAACGCAAAAGTGCCCCCATTGTTGTTCCCCGACTTTCGGATTCTCTTATGTCACCGACGTGGTGCAGCGGTCTTCGCGCTGCTTCGCCGCGCCGGGAACACGTTCACATCGTCACAGCGCGTCGCTGTCGGTCTCGCCCGTGCGAATGCGCAGGGCGTGATCGATTGGAATCACGAAGATCTTGCCGTCGCCGATCTGGCCGGTGCGCGCGGCCGCGGTGATGACCTCCACCGCCTTGTCCGCAAGCTCCGACGACACTGCGACCTCGATCCGTAGCTTAGGCAAGAAGTTTACGACATATTCGGCGCCGCGATAGATCTCGGTATGGCCCTTCTGGCGGCCGTAGCCTTTGACCTCGGTCACGGTCATGCCATGCACCCCGATCGCGGTCAGCGCTTGGCGGACCTCGTCGAGCTTGAAAGGTTTAATAACGGCGACGACGAATTTCATGATGACGCTTCCGCTCAATGGACAATACGTTAGCTGACTCCGCACGATTGAGTCTGACATCTTTCCGTGCAACTCGCACAAAAAACTTGCAGCCTGGACGAAAAACATGCCGAGGGTTTGTCACAGTGTGGAGACCTCGGCACGGACGGGCCGGTTTTTCGCCTGAACCAGGTTCGCGTCGTTGCGACTAAAGGGGACCACCGGCAAGAGCCGATGCGTCTTGGGGAAATTCATGCCGAACCGTCTGTGGTTTTTCGCCTCTGGAAACACCCAGCAAGGCCCGTATTCCGAAGACCGGCTGCGGGATTTCATCGTCCGCGGCACCGTGAACGCCAACACTCGCGTCTGGACCGAGGGCATGTCCGCCTGGGAAAGAGCCGGCGATATTCCGGGCCTCCTGTCCGGTGCTATGGCCGCTGCGCGCATGCCGCCGGGGCCCGCGCATGGAGGCGAGTCGCTGACCGGCAGTGACGGCCGTGCCGGCGACTCGCTGTCGGCGGATTTCAGCATCTGGGAGTTGCTCGGGCGCAGCCTGATCTTCGTCATCGGCTTCCTGCTGGTCGTTCCGGCACCCTGGGTGGCCACGAGCTTCTACCGATGGTTCATCTCTCAGGTACGGGTGCCGCAGCGGCCCGATCTCGGATTTACCGGCCAGCCGATGGATATCTGGTGGGTATTCGTGTTGAGCGCGCTGTGCACCTACTCCGGCGTGACCGGTATACCTTATATCGAGTTCATCCTGATTCCGGTGCAGGCCTGGCTGTCGTGGATGACGATTAAATGGATCGTGGCGAATATCAGCGCCAACGGACGGCCGCTTCAGCTTTCGTTCCGGGGCGACGCCATGCATTACGTCGGCTGGACTGTGCTGCTCCATCTCTCGCTCATCACCATCATCGGCGGGGCATGGGTCATCACGGCGATGACGCGCTGGATGTTCCGCAACATTGATGGCACCCGGCGCGAGATTATCTTCAATGCCAGCGGCCTTGAGGTGTTGTGGCGAACGGTGGTGGTTGCGATCGGCTGCATATTGATCATCCCGATCCCATGGGTGCTCAGCTGGATCGCGCGCTGGTACATCTCGCAGATCGAACTGTCGCCGCGGGCGGCTTAGATAATGATGATTTCGGATCGAATCGATCCAAGATCATGCACGTGATCGATTCTCACATCTTGAAAAGCGGGATCCGGGGCGGAAAACCGCACACACTTTTCCTCATCCCGCTCTAGCGCCGCTCGCGCACCGAGCCTTCCTGCACCACGGACGCGACCAGCGTGCCGTCCTGCTTGAAGATCAGGCCGCGGGCGAGACCACGGCCGTTCTGGGCATTCGGCGAATCCTGCGCATAGAGCAGCCACTCGTCAGCGCGGAACGGGCGGTGAAACCACATGGCATGATCGAGCGATGCCGCCATCATATGCTTATCGAACAGCGTGCGGCCGTAGCGCGCCATCACCGCATCCAGCAGAGCGAAATCCGACGCATAGGCCAGCGCGCACATGTGCAGCGCCGGGTCGTCAGGCAGACTCGACGCGGTGCGGATCCAGACATGGACACGACCGTCCTCGATCTTCTCGCCGAAGTAGCGGTTGAGTTCGACCGGGCGCAGTTCGATCGGCCTGTCCGATTCATAGTAACGGCGGATGAACTCGGGCACCTCCTTGAACATCGGCTGCTTGACGAATTCCTCCGGCGAGAGTTGCTCCGGCGGCGGCACGTCGGGCATCCGATCCTGATGATTGAAGGCGCCTTCCTCTTCCGCATGGAACGACACCATGAGCGAGAAGATGGCGCGGCCGTGCTGGATCGCGGTGACGCGCCGCGTCGAGTAGCTTTTGCCGTCGCGCAACCGCTCCACCTGATAGATGATCGGGATCTCGGGGTCGCCCGGCAGAATGAAATAACAATGCAGTGAATGCGGCAGGCGGCCTTCGACGGTGCGGCACGCCGCCACCATCGCCTGCGCGATCACCTGCCCGCCGAACACCCGCTGCCAGCCCGTCTTTGGGCTGTTGCCGCGGAACAGGTTTTCCTCGATCGGCTCCAAATCGAGGATCGCGATCAGATCGATCAAACTTTTGGACATCGCGACGCCTTCATCATGAACTCATGCGTTGTCATACCGTTAATCCCGGGTTCGCGGCCTCTAGCCGTCCTGGAACGACGACACGGGCCGAGCGGGTGCTAAAGAAGCAACGTTTGGAAACCGGTTTCGCCCGGCTATACTGCGGCGGCACAGAAGCAAGGCGTACCATGACGACACAACAGAGCATTGTCATCTGCGGCGGCGCATTCGCGGGACTGGCACTGGCGCTGGCGCTGCGTCAGGGGCTGGGCGCCGGGGTTCCGATCGTGGTCGCCGATCCGGCGCTGGCGAACCGGCCGAGCCGCGATCCGCGCGCCACCGCTATCGTTGCCGCCTGCCGCCGCCTATTCGAAGCGCTCGGGGTCTGGAACGAAGTCGCCGGCACCGCGCAGCCGATCCTCGATATGGTGGTCACGGATTCCAAGCTCGAGGACGCCACCCGCCCGACATTTCTGACGTTTACCGGCGAGGTCGAGCCGGGCGAACCGTTCGCGCACATGGTCGAGAATCGTTATCTGATCGAGGCGCTGGCGTCGCGTGCGGAAGCGGCAGGCGTCGAGTTGCGCGCGACCGCGGTGACGGGAAACGACGTGCGGCCGGGCGGAGTCATGGTCTCGCTGGCCGACGGCTCGACGATTGACGCAAGCCTTCTGGTGGCGGCCGACGGTGCGCGTTCAAGGCTGCGCGAGCGCGCCGGAATCGCCACTCACGGCTGGGAGTACGACCAGTCCGGCATCGTCGTCACCGTTGGCCACGAACGCGACCATCAGGGCCGCGCCGAAGAACATTTTCTCCCCGCCGGGCCGTTCGCGATCCTGCCGCTGACAGGCCGCCGCTCATCGCTGGTATGGACCGAGAAACGGGCGGATGCCGCGCGCATCGTCGCGCTTGCCGAAGAAGAATTTCATGCCGAACTGGAGCAGCGCTTCGGCCTGCACCTCGGCGAGATCAAGGCGCTCGACAAGCCACGCGCGTTCCCGCTTCACTATTTCGTCGCGCGCTCATTCATCGCCGAGCGGCTGGCGCTGGTCGGCGACGCGGCGCATGTGATTCACCCGATCGCGGGTCAGGGCCTGAACCTCGGACTGAAGGATGTCGCTGCGCTCGCGGAAACCGTCGTCGACGCTGTCAGGCTCGGCATCAATCCTGGGCAGGCCGACGTGCTCGAGCGCTATCAGCGCTGGCGGCGCTTCGACACCATGGCGATGGGCTTCGCCACCAACACGCTCAATGTTTTGTTCTCGAACGAATCGGCGCTGCTGCGCAGCGTGCGCGACATCGGCCTCGGTCTGGTTGACCGAATGCCGCCTTTGAAGAACGCGTTCATCCGCCAGGCGGCGGGACTGACCGGCGAGATGCCACGGCTGTTGAAGGGCGAGGCGCTGTAGGCGGGCAAATCGGGTCTCCCGCAGACGCAGGGGACCTCGTTCCTCGGTATTTGTTATTTCGGGAAGCAAATCCGGTCGCGGTACACGGGCCGCCGCAACGTCATTATGCATTCACAAGAACATAACAAGAAAATCTGCCCTCCCGCCGATGGTTAATCGCGTCTTAACCTCGCCGTACCTATGGTACTCAACTGTCTTTCGTCCGGCTATTGGGTGCGGCCGAACGTCTTGAAAGTGTTGACGCTTAACCGATGGCAACCACCGCTTCATCGCGCGCGGCGCCAGACGCCGTCAGTCCGGCCGAGTCTGCCGCCAGCCCGGCCGCGTTCACAACGCCCGGCGAGCGGTCACCGTTCGCGCGGACGGCGGAGCTGCTTGCGCCCTACGAGCCGGGACAACCTCTGATCACGTTGTCGCTGGGCGAGCCGCAGCACCCGCCGCCCGACTTCGTCGCTCCGATATTGTCTCAATATATCAACGAGTTCCGACGTTATCCGATGGCGCGGGGGATCGAGCCGTTCCGCCGCACGGCCGCGAACTGGCTGTCGAGGCGCTTCACCCTGCCCCGTGCCGTCGATCCCGAGACCGAGATTCTGGTGCTGAACGGCAGCCGTGAGGGGCTGTTTTTCGCCGCGATCGCCGCCGCCCGCTACGTCGCGCCCCGCATGGGCACGCCGGCCATCCTGATGCCGAACCCGTTTTACCCGGCCTATGGCGCGGGCGCACGCGCTGCCCATTGCGAAACCATCTTCCTGCCGACCACGCGCGCCAACGGTTTCCTGCCCGACCTCGATTCCATCGATGAGAGCACGCTGGCGCGGACGGTCGCGATCTATCTCGCCTCCCCCGCCAACCCGCAAGGAACGACGGCCTCGCGCGATTACCTCTCGCGCCTGATCGCGCTGGCGCGCCGTCACGGCTTCCTCGTGTTCTCGGACGAATGCTACTCGGAAATCTACACGCGGGACGCGCCCGGCAGCGCGCTGGAATGCGCGGGGCCGGATTTCGCCAATGTCGTCGCGTTCCAGTCGCTGTCGAAACGCTCGAACCTGCCGGGGCTACGGGTCGGTTTCGCGGCCGGCGATGGCAAATTCCTTTCCGCGTTTCATGAATTGCGCAACGTCGCGTCGCCTCAGGTGCCGGTGCCGCTGCAGCATGTCGCGGTGGCGGCCTATGGCGACGAAGCGCATGTCGAGGAGAACCGCCGGCTCTACCGGCTCAAGTTCGACCTCGCCGACCAGATCCTCGGTCATCGCTTCGGCTACAGCCGCCCGGCCGGCGGCTTCTGCATCTGGCTGGATGTCTCCGCTTATGGCGGCGACGAGGCCGTGGCCGTCAGGCTCTACAAGGAAGCCGGCATTCGCGTCGTGCCCGGAAGCTATCTGGCGCGTCCGCAAGCCGACGGCTTTAATCCCGGCGCGGGCTATATCCGTCTGGCGCTCGTAGCGGACACTGAAACAACGGCCGAGGCATTGCATCGGCTGGTGAAAACTCTCGATTAATCGCGGGATCCCATGAGCATGGCAGCGATCGAACGCCTTTTTCCCATCGTCGATCATATACCGCCGTCGATCCGCGAGCCGCTTGGCCGGCGCTTGCGCGAACTCACCGGGCTCGGCATGATCGCCTTGTCCGGCGCTGCTGCAGCCGCGCTGATGACGTGGTCGGTACAGGACCCGAGCCTCAGCCACGCCACCTCGCGCGCGATCCACAACGTCCTCGGCTATCCCGGCGCGATCGGCGCAGATCTCCTGATGCAGATTCTCGGTCTCGGCGCGATCATGCTGATCCTGCCGGTGGCGATCTGGGGATGGCGGATGCTGACTCATCGCCCGTTCGATTGCGAGGCCACGCGTCTCGGCTGCTGGATTCTTTGCACCATAACCGCCGCCGGCTTCGCCAGTTGCTGGCCTCACAACGGCGCATGGCCGCTGCCCACGGGTCTCGGTGGCGTGGTCGGCGACGCGCTGGTGCGGGCGCCCGCGATTCTGTTCGGCCCGGCGAGCGTGGTGCAGAGCATCGTGCTCGGCGCGATCTTCCTGCCGGTCATGGCCGCGACATTCCTTTGGGCCAGCGGAATCAGATCGCGGCCCGCCGACGAGGCGCGCGAAATCGAGGACGACCAGCCGTTTGATGAGGGCAGCGACCACGCCTCGGTCTCGCTGGGCTGGGCGGTTCACGCGATGATGAGCGCGAAGGCGCGATTCAAGCGCCTCAGGTTCGGGGCACTGCTCGCGCTGGCCTATAAGTCGCTGGTGTCGAGCGCGCCGCAAAAATCGGGAGCGCTGGCGTTCGAGCGTCAGGAACCGAACCTCGGCGGCGGACATATCGCTCCCTCCCTGGCGCCGGCCCGGAGCGACCTTGACGATGACCTTGACGACGACGAGGACGAAGCGGACGACGAGGAGGAGAGCGATGATGCGCCGGTTGTCAGCGCGCCGCGCCGGAAGGCCGCTCCCCGTCAGCCAGCGAAGAAACCCGGCAAGTTCGAATTGCCTTCGGTCAACGTTCTGAGCGCGCCGCGCGCCTCCGACCGCCAGCCGCTCAGCAAGTCCGAACTGGAAACCAATTCGCGGGCGCTGGAAGGCGTGCTTGGCGACTTTGGCGTGCGCGGCGAAATCGTGAAAGCCAATCCCGGACCGGTGGTGACGCTGTATGAACTCGAGCCCGCGCCCGGCATCAAGTCGTCACGCGTCATCGGCCTTGCCGACGATATCGCGCGTTCCATGAGCGCGCTGTCGGCGCGCGTCGCGGTGGTCGCCGGCCGCAACGCCATCGGCATCGAACTGCCGAACGCGCACCGCGAAAAAGTTTACTTGCGCGAATTGCTCACCGCGAGGGAGGCGACCGACTCGGTCGCCAAGCTGCCGCTCTGCCTCGGCAAGACCATCGGTGGCGATCCGGTCATCATCGATCTCGCGCGCACCCCGCATATGCTGATCGCCGGCACCACCGGCTCCGGCAAATCGGTCGCAATCAACACCATGATTCTCAGCCTGCTGTACCGGCTACGGCCCGATCAGTGCCGTCTCATCATGGTCGATCCAAAGATGCTCGAACTCTCGGTCTATGACGGCATCCCGCATCTGCTGACACCGGTGGTGACCGATCCGAAGAAGGCGGTGGTCGCGCTGAAATGGGCCGTGCGCGAGATGGAAGAGCGCTACAAGAAGATGGCCAAACTCGGCGTACGCAATATCGACGGCTACAATACCCGCCTCCTTGAAGCGAAGGCCAAGGGCGAGGATCTGACGCGCACGGTGCATACCGGCTTCGACAAGGAAACCGGCAAGGCGATCTACGAGCAAGAGAAGCTCGAGTTCGAGCCGCTGCCCTTCATCGTCATTATCGTGGATGAAATGGCCGACCTGATGATGGTCGCGGGCAAGGATATCGAAGGCGCGGTCCAGCGTCTTGCGCAGATGGCGCGCGCCGCCGGCCTCCACGTCATCCTCGCGACGCAGCGTCCGTCGGTCGACGTCATTACCGGCACCATCAAGGCCAATTTCCCGACCCGCATCGCCTTCCAGGTGACGTCCAAGATCGACAGCCGCACCATTCTCGGCGAGATGGGCGCCGAGCAACTGCTTGGCCAGGGCGACATGCTCTACATGGCCGGCGGTGGCCGCATCTCGCGCGTGCACGGGCCGTTCGCATCCGACGAAGAAGTCGAGAAGGTGGTTCGCCATCTCAAAACGCAAGGCGCTCCCGAATATCTCGAGGCGGTCACGGCCGAAGAGCCCGCTGAGGGCGAGGACGGCGCGGTGTTCGACGGCACGAGCATGGGCAGCGACGGCGGCGGCGATCTGTTCTCGCAAGCTGTCGCAATCGTGAAGCGCGACCGTAAGGCTTCGACCAGCTATATCCAGCGCCGTCTCCAGATCGGGTACAACCGCGCCGCTTCGCTGATGGAGCGCATGGAACTCGAAGGCATCGTCGGGCAGGCCAATCACGCAGGAAAGCGCGAAATCCTGATCGAGGAAGAAGAAGGCCACTTCTGATCCATGACGGTATGACGATGATCGAGTTTCCGGAGCCGCGAAATCGCCACAGCACCAAACTAGATCACGATGATTCTGGATCGAATCGATCCAAAATCATCAACGTGATCGATTCCGATATTATGAGAAGCGGAATGCGGGCGGAAAACCGCACGACACTTTTCCTCATTCCCTTCTAGGGGCCCGGTTCAAACTTGCATATCGTTGCAGCCACCTTCCGCTTGAGCATGATTTTTGAAAACTGGAAGCAGATTTTCAGACGAGATCATGCTCGATCAGAGAGATGCGATGGTATCTGGTTCAGCGCAGTTGAGGCGAACTCCCGCGCGGCGGCCATCCCTCGGATCCGGTCGGGGAAAAAAGCGATATCCGCAACGCCGCGAAGCACTGTAGAAGGAACGCCTCCGGCGGACAGGACGAAACATTGAGCAGAGACGTGACACATTCATCCGCGGCCAGTCGTCCGATCCGCGCGCGCCTCGGCGTGGTCCGGCTCGCGGCGGCGCTGACCATGGGTCTTCTTGTTCTTGTTACGCCTGCCCTCGCCGAGGCCGTTCCGCTCCCGCAACCGGCCCCTAAGGCCCGCAACGGAGCACCCGCGGCGATGGTGGTGCAGACGGCCCAGCCGGAGGTGACCGGAACCACGCGACCGCCGGACCCGATCATTCCTGATCCGCGCCGCAACGTACCGGCCAATATTTTTGCAACTTTCAGCGCGGATCAGAAAGCGGCGGCGGCACGAGTCAGTGCCTATCTATCGTCGCTGCGGACGCTTGCCGGAAATTTCGTGCAGGTCGGCCCTGATGGCAGCCGATCAACCGGCGAATTTTACATCCAGAAGCCGGGCAAAGTACGGTTCGAATACGACCCTCCGTCACCGATCGCGATGATTTCCGACGGCTCGTCGCTCGTTGTTCGTGACACCAAGCTCGCGACCCAGGATGTGTACCCGCTGGCGCAAACGCCGCTGCGCTATCTGTTGTCGGACCGCATCGACCTGATGAGGGACACCAACGTCGTCGCCGTGACGTCGGACGATCTCTACATCAGCGTCACCATCGAAGAGAAGCAGGCGCTGGTCGGCACCTCCCGCCTCATGCTGATGGTCGGCGTCAAGGACGGCAAGCTCAAGCAGTGGACCATAACCGATCCGCAGGGCTACGACACCACGGTAGCGATTTACAATCTCAATGCCACGGCGAAGCTCGATCCCGCTCTGTTCAAGATCGATTATACCAATTATCCGACCTCGACGAACAACTGAGGCGTTACAACGCGCAGATCGAATATTGATGGATACGCGGGTCAGGTCCGCGTATGACGGCACATAGACCTGTCGACGTCTTCACCGGAATTCATGCATCTCACCTTCACCACCTGGAATATCAATTCGGTGCGGCTGCGCATCGATCTGGTCGCCAAGTTTCTGAAAGCGCAACGGCCGGACGTGTTGTGCCTGCAGGAGACCAAATGCCCCGATGACGCCTTTCCGCTGAAACGCTTCCGCCGACTCGGCTATGAGCACATCGCGCTCAACGGGCAGAAGGGATATCACGGGGTGGCGGTGGTCTCGAAGCTGCCATTTGACGCCAGCAACATCCGCACGTTCTGCGACAAGATCGACTCCCGCCACGTCAGTGTGATCTTCGGCGGCCAGGCGGGTCTCGCCGCGCCGCTGGTGCTACATAACTTCTATGTGCCCGCGGGTGGCGACATTCCCGATCCCGTGCTCAATCCGAAGTTTGCCCACAAGCTGCAATTTCTCGACGAGATGAAAGCCTGTGCGCCGCTGCATCCGGGCAACGGCGACCGGCATGTGCTGGTCGGCGATCTCAATGTCGCGCCACATGAGAACGACGTCTGGTCGCACAGGCAACTCCTGAAAATCGTCTCGCATACGCCCATCGAATGCGAGAAGCTGCTCGGCGTGCAGAATCACGGCAACTGGATCGACATCGCTCGCGCGCGGATTCCGATGTCGGAGAAAGTCTATACGTGGTGGAGCTATCGCGCCGCCGACTGGGTTGCCGCCAACCGCGGCCGCAGACTTGACCATATCTGGGTCTCCGAAGCGCTGCGTGGCGGAATCCGGGACTTCCGCATCACCCGCGACGCCCGAGGCTGGCAGCGTCCATCCGATCATGTGCCGGTGACGGCGGTGATCGAGGTGTGAGTGCCGACGCCACGGCGGATCTTATCCGAAAGCTGGTTTCCACTTTGCGATGGCACAGCCCGTCGGGTCGGGATCAAAGACTTTGTGTTTTTGATTTGACGCGTTTTCTTCACGCGAACCGGTATCCACTTCGCTCGAAAACGCTTTAACTACTCAGTTTCGCCGATGCCATCAGGATGTCGCTGGTCGTTTGCCGGGTGCGGTTGGCGAGTTCGTCGCGAAGGCGGTGGGCGGCGGCGGGATAGCTGTCAAGCACGCGCAGAAACAGGGTGCGTGAAACGCGGATCACCATCGAATATTCCCGCGCAATCGCGGTGGCCTGCCGCGATATCGGGACGATCAAAGCGAGTTCCCCGATCAGCGTGCCGCACTCGGCGACGACTTCCCGATCGTGGCCGTCCGGGACGTGGATACGAAAGCTGCCCTCCTGAACGACGTACCCCCCATCCGCCTCGTCACCCGCGCGAAACAGGATCGAGCCGCTGGCGAACTGCTGCTGTTCTGCGCCGATGGCAAGCACGCGCAAAGCCTCGGCGCCCAGCAAGCGCAGGGTCGGGACGCGCTCAAGCAGGACAACGTCATCGTCGATCGACATGCAAAACCGGTCGGCTCCGGATCACCCAAAGGCTGTTTTGACGGGAGCTGATACGAGTCGTCAACCTATAGCGTTTTTGGACGAAGTGGATACCGGCTCGCGGAAAGAAACGCCTCGAAACTACCATAGAGTCTCGCTTCTGACTCCATCCGAATCAGGGCACCAGCTTGTAGCCACCCGCTTCGGTCACCAGAATCTCCGGATTGGCAGCGTCATTCTCGATCTTCTGGCGCAACCGGTAAATGTGAGTTTCCAGGGTATGCGTGGTGACTCCGGAGTTGTATCCCCAGACCTCCTGCAACAGGGTCTCGCGTGACACCGGAATCTGCCCGGCCCGGTAGAGGAAGCGCAAAATCGCCGTTTCCTTCTCGGTCAGCCGCACCTTCTTGGCATTGGCGGTCGTCAGCATTTTGGCGCCGGGCCGGAAACTATAGGGTCCGACCGAAAATACCGCGTCCTCGCTGGCCTCATGCTGACGCAACTGCGCGCGGATGCGTGCCAGCAGCACCGCAAAGCGGAACGGTTTGGCGATATAGTCATTGGCGCCGGACTCAAGGCCCAGAATCGTATCCGAATCGGTGTCGTGACCGGTCAGCATGATGATCGGCGCCTTGAAGCCGCCCTTGCGCAAACTGCGCACCACTTCGCGACCATCCGTGTCGGGCAGGCCGACGTCCATCAGCACGAGATCGGGCGAATGGGCTTTGGCCGCGCTGGCGCCCTTCGCGCCGGTATCAACGGCGGACGCCTCGAATTCCTCATGCAGCGACAGTTGCTCGACCAGCGTATCGCGCAGATCGTTATCGTCGTCCACGATCAGGATTTTGCGGGCGTTGGCCATTTATGCAATCCTCCTGGCGGCTGAAACACCCGGCGGGCGCGCCAGCTACCTTCATCAGGTATTTAAGTCCCGATTCGTCGGGCGCATGAACTTGCAGCAATTCATCGTCCAAACAGAGTACTCCAGAACTGGGGAGAATTTGGATGAATGTTCCCTGTCATGACATACAGGATCGACGTCTCGGCTGAGAGAATGCGCGGGGCTTCCTCATTCCATACAAAGCTAAGACTTTTCAATGCCTTGCACGACACATTCCTGTGATCGACCGCTCGCGGCGATTCGCATTCGGGCCGTCGCCGGACGACCGCAGCAAGGCTGGCTGATCGCGGAAGGGCGGACAATTGCGGTGGCGCTTGGCCGCGGCGGTATCCGGGCCAACAAACGCGAGGGCGATGGCGGCACCCCAAAGGGGATTTTTCGGCCCATACGGGTGTGGTGGCGACCCGATCGGCATCCACGGCCACAAACATTTCTGCCGGTTCGCGCGATCACACCCGCTGATGCCTGGTGTGAGGATCCGGCCGACCGGCGCTACAATCGACCGATTCGGCTGACGCAGAGCGCAACCGGCGACCGGCTGACGCGCGAGGATCATCTCTACGACTTCATCATCGAAATCGATCACAACACCCGCCCGCGTATCGCAGGGCGCGGCAGCGCTGTGTTCCTGCATCTGGCGCGCGACAACTTTGGCCCGACCGCCGGATGCGTGGCGATGACGCAACCCGCCATGCTGCGGCTGTTGCGGCGGATCGGTCCACGCACGAAAATCATGATCGGGTGAAGCTGAAGGGCTTTCCTTCTCCCTTGCGGAAGATAGGAAGAATTACCGCGTCCCGAAAATCGCCGAGCCGATCCGCACATGCGTCGCGCCGAGCGCAATCGCTATGGCGAAGTCCGCGCTCATCCCCATCGACAGCTGCGTGAGCCCGTTGCGCTTGGCGATCTTGGCGGCAAGCGCGAAATGCGGCGCCGGCGCATCATCCATCGGCGGAATGCACATCAAGCCTGAGATCGTGAGGCCATAAGTGTCGCGACAGCGTACGATGAAGTCGTCGGCATCCGCTGGTGCGACGCCGGCCTTCTGCGGCTCCTCGCCAGTGTTGATCTGCACGAACAGATCCGGCCGCCGGTTCTGATTCTTGATCTCTTTTCCCAACGCCTCGCAAAGGCTCGAGCGGTCGACCGAATGGATGGCATCGAACAGGGCGACGGCGTCCTTCGCCTTGTTGGACTGCAGCGGGCCGATCAGATGCAGCGCGAGACCGGGATGCGCCGCGATCAAGGCAGGCCACTTCCCCTTGGCTTCCTGCACGCGGTTCTCCCCGAACACGCGCTGGCCGGCTGCGATCACCGGCGCGATCGCTTCAGCGTCGAAGGTTTTCGACACCGCTACCAGCGTCACCGAGGAGCGTTCGCGTTGTGCGTCCCGGCACGCGCGAACAATCCCGGCTTCCACGGAAGCAAAGCCATCGATCGGCGCCGCCTCACCAGTGGTCATTGTCGCGCCGGAATCGCGAGACCGCGCTGCACCGCCGGCCGCGCCAGGCCTCGCTGCAGCCAGCCGCCGACATGACGGAAACGATCGAACTCGACGATATCGCGCGCATCGTAAAACCCGATCAGGTTGCGCACCCAGCCAAGCATCGAGATATCCGCGATGGTGTAGTCGTCGCCTGCAAACCACCGATGCGTCGCCAGATGCACGTCCATCACGCCAAGCAGCCGCTTCGATTCCGTCACATAGCGGTCGCGTGGCCGCTTATCCTGGAAATCCTTGCCGGCGAACTTATGGAAGAATCCCACCTGCCCGAACATCGGCCCGACGCCGCCCATCTGGAAGTGCAGCCACTGGAGGGTCTGCCAGCGCAGCGCCGGATCAGCCGGCAGAAACTGTCCGGTTTTCTCGGCGAGGTATTGCAGGATGGCGCCCGACTCGAACAAAGCGAGCGGCTTGCCGCCGGGCCCATCGGGATCGAGGATCGCGGGAATCTTGCCGTTGGGATTGAGTGAGAGAAATTCACGACTCCTCTGTTCATCCCTGCTGAAATCGACGAAATGCGGCTCATAGGGCAATCCGGTTTCTTCCAGCATGATCGAGACCTTCACCCCGTTGGGCGTCGGCACCGAATAGAGCTGCAGACGCTCCGGGTGGGCCGCCGGCCAGCGGCGGGTGATCGAAAAAGCGGAAAGGTCGGCCATCGTCACTCCGGAAGGCGGGAAACGTTCCCTGCTTACACCGCAAAACCACACCGCTTGCAAACCGCCCGCCCGACCGTTGACCCCCGATCCGCTTCATGGCCTAGTCGAGTGGCTGCAAATCACGAAAAACATCGCAATTCCATGACCTCAGAACGTTACAACGCCCGTGACGCCGAACCGCGCTGGCAAGCCGAGTGGGACAGGCAGGCGATCTTCGCCACCAAAAACGATGACCCGCGCGAAAAATACTACGTGCTGGAGATGTTCCCGTATCCGTCCGGGCGCATCCACATCGGCCATGTCCGCAACTACACCCTTGGCGACGTGATCGCGCGCTACATGCGCGCCAAGGGCTACAACGTGCTGCACCCGATGGGCTGGGACGCCTTCGGCCTGCCGGCCGAGAACGCCGCGATCGAGCGCAAGATCGCGCCGAGGGCGTGGACCTACGACAACATCAAAGCCATGAAGAAGCAGCTCCGCTCGATCGGGCTGTCGCTCGACTGGGCCAGGGAGTTCGCGACCTGCGATCCCTCCTATTACAAACACCAGCAGAAGATGTTTCTGGACTTCCTGCGCGCCGGTCTCGCCGAGCGCGAGAAGCGCAAGATCAACTGGGATCCGGTCGACATGACCGTGCTCGCCAACGAGCAGGTGATCGATGGACGCGGCTGGCGCTCCGGCGCCGTGGTCGAGCAGCGCGAGATGAACCAGTGGGTCTTCAAGATCACGACGTATTCGCAGGAGCTGCTCGACGCGCTCGGCACGCTCGATCGCTGGCCCGACAAGGTGCGGCTGATGCAGCGCAACTGGATCGGCCGCAGCGAGGGCCTGCTGCTGCGCTTCGCGCTCGACCCGGCGACCACGCCAAACGGTGAGAACGAGCTGAAAATATTCACCACGCGGCCGGACACCCTGTTCGGCGCGAAGTTCATGGCGATCGCGCCGGATCATCCGCTCGCGCAAGCGGCAGCGAAGAATAACTCCGCGCTCGCCGACTTTATCGCCGAGTGTAAGCGGCGCGGCACCGCGCAAGCCGAGATCGACACCGCGGAGAAAATGGGGTTCGACACCGGCATCAAGGCCGTGCACCCGTTCGATGCGACCTGGAAGCTGCCGGTCTACGTCGCCAACTTCATCCTGATGGAATATGGCACCGGCGCCATCTTCGGCTGTCCGGCGCACGACCAGCGCGACCTCGACTTCGTCAACAAATATGGACTTGGCAACACGCCGGTGGTCTGCCCCGAGGGACAGGAACCGTCGAGCTTCGTCATCACTGACACCGCTTACGACGGTGATGGCCGCATGATCAATTCGCGTTTTCTCGACGGCATGACCGCTGATGCGGCGAAGGAAGAAGTCGCCAAGCGCTTGGAAGGCGAAACGCGCGGCAAAGCCCCGGTCGCCGAGCGCAAGGTGAACTTCCGTCTGCGCGACTGGGGCATTTCACGCCAGCGCTACTGGGGTTGTCCGATCCCGGTGATCCATTGCCCGGCCTGCGACGTCGTTCCGGTGCCGGACGAGAATTTGCCGGTGACGCTGCCGGAGGATGTCACCTTCGACAAGCCCGGCAACGCGCTCGATCATCACCCGACCTGGAAGCACGTCAGTTGTCCGCGATGCGGGGCGAAGGCCACCCGCGAAACCGACACCATGGATACCTTCGTCGATTCGTCGTGGTACTTCGCGCGCTTCACCGATCCGTGGAACGACAACGCACCGACCACGCGCGCAGTCGTCGACCGGATGCTGCCGGTGGACCAGTATATCGGCGGCGTCGAGCACGCGATCCTGCATCTGCTCTATTCGCGCTTCTTTACCCGCGCGATGAAGGCCACCGGCCATGTCAGCATGGACGAACCGTTCAAGGGCATGTTCACGCAGGGCATGGTGGTGCACGAGACTTACCGCAAGCCTGACGGCGGCTGGGCCTCGCCCGAGGAGGTGCGGATCGAGGTCGACGGCAACAACCGCCGCGCCACGTTGATCGCAACCGGCGAGCCGGTCGAGATCGGCGCGGTCGAGAAGATGTCGAAATCGAAGCGCAACACCGTCGATCCCGACGATATCATCGGCAGCTATGGCGCCGATACCGCACGCTGGTTCATGCTGTCGGATTCGCCGCCGGATCGCGACGTGATCTGGAGCGAGGAAGGCGTACAGGGTGCGGCGCGCTTCATGCAGCGGCTATGGCGGCTGGTCAATGAATCCGCCGAACCCGGCAAGACCGCGCCGCAAGAGAGACCAGCGGCATTTGGCACCGATGCTTTGGCGCTACGGAAGGCGGCCCATGGCGCGCTCGACAAGGTCTCTACGGGAATAGAGCGGCTGCACTTCAACGTCTGCCTCGCCAATATCCGCGAGTTCGCCAACGAATTGGCCGACGCCCTTGCCCGCTCCCGCAGCAACAAGTCCGCCCCGGCGCCGGACCTCGCTTGGAGCCTGCGCGAGGCAGCCATCATTCTGGTGCAGGTGTTCAGCCCGATGATGCCGCACCTCGCCGAGGAATGCTGGCAGGCGCTCGGTCAGGCTGGCCTGGTCTCGGAAGCCGGTTGGCCACAAATCGAGCCCGATTTGCTGGTTGAAGACGCCCTCACGCTGCCGGTGCAGGTAAACGGCAAAAAGCGGGGCGAGGTGACCGTGGCCAGCGGCGCGGGAAATCCGGAAATTGAGGCTGCCGTTTTGGCGCTCGATGCGGTAAAGCAGGCCTTGGGCGGCAAGCAGGCTCGAAAGATCATTATCGTTCCGCAGAGGATCGTGAATGTGGTGGGGTAGTTTGTCGGGTCGCCGGGCTGGAAAATGGGTCAATCCGCGCATCGCAGCCCGGCTAAGCATCATTGCCGTGCTGGCCGCGCTGACGGCTGGCTGCTTCCGTCCGATGTATGCCGAACACGCCGACGGCAGCCCGGCGCTTCGCGACAGGCTGATGGGCGTTGAACTCCTGCCGATCGATAAACCCAATGGGTCTCCGGATGCGCGGATCGGTGTCACTCTTCGCAACGCGCTTGCATTCAAACTTTACGGCGGCGCCACCGGAGCGCCCCCGACACACCAGCTTCAGATCCGCTTCACCACCAACCGCTCGTCGCTGATGCTCGACCCAAACACCGCGCTGCCCTCCAACGAGCAATACGGTATCAATGCGAGCTACCAGCTGATCGAGGTTGCCACCGGCAAGACCGTCCTGAACGCGAATACCTTCTCCCGCACCTCCTATGACATTCCCGGCCAGCTCCAGCGTTTCGCCCGCGCGCGTGCCTATCGCGACGCTGAAGACCGCGCCGCGCAGCAAATCGCCGAGAATATCAATACCCGGCTGGCGGCGTTCTTTTACGCCGGCACGTGATCGCCGGCGAATGGTCGCGCTGCGCGGAAAGGACATCGACAGCTTTCTCGCCCGGCCCGATCCGGCCCGCCCGATCATCCTGCTCTACGGTCCCGACGCCGGTCTGGTGCGTGAGCGCGCTGACGCGTTGATGGCGTCGGCCGTCGAAGATCCCAACGATCCGTTTTCGCTGGTTCGGCTCGACGGCGACGATCTCGCCACTGAGCCGTCGCGTCTCGTCGATGAGGCGATGACGGTGCCGCTGTTCGGCGGCCGCCGCGCGATCCGGATCAAGGCGGGGTCACGCAGCTTTGCCAGCGGCGTCGATGTGCTGGCGAACTCCACGATCCAGGATTGCCGGATCGTGATCGAAGCCGGCGAGCTGAGGCCGGAATCACCGCTGCGCAAGGCTTGCGAGCGCGCGAAGAACGCGGTGGCAATTGCCTGCTATCCCGACACCGAACGCGATCTGACGCGGTTGATTGACGAGGAGTTGCGCCTCTCGAGCCTGAAGATCGCGCCCGATGCCCGCGCGGCGCTGATGTCCCTGCTCGGCGGTGATCGTCAGGCTTCGCGCAATGAGCTGCGCAAGATTGCGCTCTATGCTCATGGGCAACGCGAGATCACGCTCATCGACATCATGGCCGTGGTCTCTGACGCATCCGACTTCAAACTCGATCCCGTCATCGACGCCGCATTCGCCGGACAGCCGGCGGTGGTCGAAACCGAATTCGCCAAGGCCATGGTCGCTGGTACCTATCCGGGCCTTGTCATTTTGGCCGCGCAGCGTCAGGTCGCCGCCCTGCACAAGGCTGCGCTTTTAATGGAGGGCGGCGCGTCCGCTTCATCGGCCGCCGATAGCGGATTTCCGCGATTGCATTTTTCGCGCAAGACGGCCGTGGAAACGGCGCTGAGCAATTTCAGCGCCGCGCGGCTGATTCAGGTGATGGATCAGCTTGCCGGCGCCGCATTGGAAACCCGCAAGCAAGCGACGCTGGCCTCCGCGATCGCGCAACGCGCTCTGATGTCGATCGCGGTGAATGCACGGCGGAGAGGGTGACAGGTCGTCATTGCGAGGATGCAAGGCCGACGAAGCAATCCAGCTCTTAGAAAAGCGATTCAAACAGATCGGTCCAGGCCGGGTTGAGGCCTTCAATCAATACGAGTTTCTTTACACGGCTGCCGGCTTTTATCTGCTTTTCGCGTGTGATTGCGTTTGTCATGGTCTCGTGCAATTCGTACCAAACTAAGCTCTTGCATCCATATTTCTTCGAAAATCCTGCAATCAGGCCTTCTCGATGCTCAAAGATACGACGCGGTAAATCTGCCGTTACACCGGTGTAAAGGGTCCCGTTCCGACCGCTTGTTATAATATAGACGCAGGGCTGTTTCATGCCGCCGTCTGGATTGCTTCGCTCACAACGACGCGAGATCGTGACGATTGAGGCCAGCTCGGCTTCCCCGTCATTGCGAGCGGAGCGAAGCAATCCAGGAGCCACTCCGAAAGACTGGATTGCTTCGTCGCTTGCGCTCCTCGCAATGACGATGATTCAAACTCATTTCATCTCGCTCTAAAAGAGCCCGTCACCCCTTCGAATCCAGCCTTTTCAAAATCTCGTCAAGCTGTTCGAGATCGCGATAGCGTATCTGCACGACGCCGCCGGGATTCTTGTGATCGACCGTCACCGCAAGGCCGAGCGCGTCGCTAACGCGCTTTTCCAGCGCCAACGTATCGGAGTCCTTCTGCGCTTTGTCAGCGCGGGCCTTCTGCGGCTTGCGCTCGGCAACGCCCTCCTCATGCGCAAGCGCCTCAGCCTGCCGCACATTGAGACCTTCCGTGACGATGCGCCTCGCCGCCGCGGAAGGATCGGGCACGCCGATCAGCGCACGCGCATGGCCTGCCGATAACTCGCCGGAGGTGATCAGCGCCTGCACATCGTCCGGCAGTTTTGTCAGCCGCATCATGTTTGCGACATGGCTGCGGCTCTTGCCGACAATCTTCGCAATGTCATCCTGCGTGTGTTTGAATTCATTGGCGAGCGCGTGATAGCCCTGCGCTTCTTCCATCGCATTGAGATCTTCGCGCTGCACGTTCTCGACGATCGCGATTTCGAGCGCGACATGATCGCTGACCTCGACCGGAACGATCGGAACCTCGTGCAGCCCCGCGGACTGCGCCGCGCGCCAGCGGCGCTCGCCCGCGATGATCTCAAAGCGATCCTGCGTCCCCTTCACGGCCCGCACCACGATTGGCTGGATGACGCCGTGCTGTTTGATGGAGTCGGACAACTCGCCGAGTTCGACATCGGAAAACGCGCGGCGTGGATTGCGCGGATTCGGTTTCAAAAACTCGATCGGCACCTTGCGCTGCACGCGCGGACGCTCGGCATGGGCGGCCTCGCCACCGACGTCGCCGATCAGACTTGCAAGACCGCGTCCCAGTCGAGAACGCGCTTCGTCGGCCATCGCCAGCTCCCTTGGATTCACGCGCTGTACTCCAGACTTGAAGGAAACATAAGGTCACTCTTCTCTCCCCTTGTGGAGGAGAGCAGGTTGCGCATCATGGCAGCACTCATCGAGTTACTCACGCACCCCACGACCCGATTTCCGATTCTCAATGCGCCGTGCGTAACTCGCGCTCGCGCTGAATCACCTCGGTCGCAAGTTTCAGATAGGCTTCGCTGCCGCTGCATTTGAGATCATAGACCAGCACCGGCTTGCCGTAGGACGGCGCTTCCGAAATGCGCACGTTGCGTGGGATCATGGTGTCGTAGACTTTTGAGCCCATGAACTGGCGCACGTCGGCGACCACCTGGTTCGACAGGTTGTTGCGCGAGTCGAACATGGTGAGCACGATGCCGTGGATCGACAGATTCGGATTGAGCGTTGAACGCACCTGCTCGACAGTCTGCAACAGCTGCGACAGACCTTCGAGGGCGAAGAACTCACATTGCAGCGGCACAAGGATCGCATCCGACGCCGCCATCGCGTTGACCGTGAGAAGATTGAGCGACGGCGGACAGTCGATCAGCACATAGGTGTAATCGGCAGCATCGGCGGCATTGCCGTTGAGCGCGGTGATCGCGTCCCGCAGACGGAAGGCACGGTCCTTTGTGGTTCCGAGCTCAAGTTCCAGACCGGAGAGGTCCATGGTCGAGGCCGCGATGTGCAGGCGCGGCACCGCGGTCGGCACGACCGCGTCACGCAGCGGTGCTTCGCCGATCAACACATCATAAGTGGAGACGTTGCGATCGCGCCGGTCGATGCCAAGACCCGTGGAGGCGTTGCCTTGCGGATCGAGATCGACGATCAGGACGCGCTCCCCGATCGCGGCCAGTGCAGTGCCAAGATTGATCGCGGTCGTGGTTTTGCCGACACCACCCTTCTGATTGGCGAGCGAAATGATGCGGGGATGGCGGACGTGAGATTCGCCTCCGTCTTCGTGTCGGTAGACTTCATCAATGACCGTCATGCACCACGCCATGCCTGTTTTGCCTGAGGACGATCACGCCCGCTCGATATGATCGAGTTCCACGATCCAGCCGTGTCCGCCGGTGCAACTTGAATGAATCTGAGGCTTAATATTCCAATATTTAGTAGCTTCCGTCAATTCAGCTTCTACATCTTGGCCCTTGAGAAACAGCGCGGTGGCGCCCTTTGTCACGAAGGGTTCTGCGAAGCCGAGCAGCACTTGTAGAGGCGCCAGTGCACGCGCGGTCACGCAATCGATCCGATCCTCCACTCTGTCCACATAATCCCCGATATCCATCAGGTGAATAAGGCCCGGTGACGCGGTGACCCGCACGGCCTCGCGCAGAAATGCCGCTTTTTTAGCGTTGCGCTCGATTAGATCGACGCGCGCGCCCTCAACGCCCGCAAGGGCGCAGGCAAGCACGACGCCGGGAAAGCCTCCGCCGCTGCCGAAATCAGCCCAGCGTTTTGCATTCGGAGCCAGCGTCAGAAGCTGAAGGGAATCCGCTATGTGGCGGGTCCAGAGCTGCGGCATCGTGGACGACGCGACGAGATTGGTTTTTGTCTGCCATTGGACCAGCAGATCGACATAGGCGTCTAGCCGCGCCTCGATTTGACGTGAAACGGGGGTAAGCGCCAACGCGGCCATCTTGTCGGTAGCCGAGGTTGGGGAGCGCTCTCGTTCGGGCGTGGACATCATGGCCAACATAGACGCCCCTCTGATTCCTGGCCAGACGTTTGGTGGACCGCGGTTTGGGATTGGTCGGCCATTGGCCGACAGCAGTCGAACGAATCGGGAGATGCCGCCCGATCATCGTCCGCTGTCCGGATCCGGATCCGGTTAGAAATTGTTTCACGTGAAACAAGTCGCCGGGGCGGAATCATCTTCGTCGTTGATTGAGGACTCTTTCGCCCGATGTTTCACGTGAAACATTCAACCGACTGAACCGGATCATCGCGCGGAAGCAGCCGCTCTCTTCCGCGTTTCCCGACGCAGATAGGCCGCGAGAATCCCCAGAGCGGCCGGCGTGAGTCCGTCGAGGCGGCCTGCCTGCCCCACGGTGCGCGGCTGAGCCTTTTCCAGCCGGTTTCGGGCTTCATTGGAGAGGCCGGGAACCGCACTGTAGTCGATCCCGGTGAGAATCAGCCCCTCGTCGCGACGAAACGCCTCGACATCGGCGGTCTGGCGCTTCAGATAGACGTCGTATTTGGCATCGATCTCGAGATGCACAGCGATTCCCGAATCGACGGCCGACAGCTCCGGCCAGATCGCGGCCACGTCATGCCAGCCGATCTCCGGATAAGACAACAACTCGAACGCAGACCGCCGATGGCCGTCGCGATTAAGCCAGAGTCCGTAGCGGGCAGCCTCGTTCGGCGTCACCGACAGCGACATCGCCAACGCCTTGGCCGCACGCAAGTCCGCCATCTTGCCCCGATGATGAGCCGCGCGCCCTGCCCCGACGCATCCGATGGCAATTCCCTTGTCCGTCAGCCGCTGGTCGGCATTGTCGGCGCGGAGCGTCAGCCGATACTCGGCGCGGGAGGTGAACATCCGATAGGGCTCGGTGATTCCGCGCGTCACCAGGTCATCGATCATCACACCGAGATAGCCGTCGGCGCGGTCCAACACGACCGGATCGCCGCCGCCCGCGGCCAATGCCGCATTCAGCCCCGCAACGAGACCCTGTGCCGCCGCCTCTTCGTAACCTGTCGTGCCGTTGATCTGGCCGGCCAAAAACAGCCCGGGCATTCGCCTGGTCTGCAAGGTCGGTTCAAGTTCGCGAGGATCGACATGGTCATATTCGATGGCATAGCCCGGACGGGTCATCCTGACCTTCTCCAGGCCGGGAATGGTCGCAAGTATCGCGAGCTGCACGTTTTCCGGCAGCGAGGTCGAAATCCCGTTGGGATAAACCGTGCTGTCGTCGAGGCCTTCCGGCTCGAGAAAGATCTGATGTCCGTCACGATCGCCGAAGCGGACCACCTTGTCCTCGATCGAAGGACAATAGCGCGGACCCGAGCTGGCGATCTGGCCGGAATAGATCGGCGAACGATGCACGTTGGCGCGGATCACCTCGTGCGTCGCCGGCGTGGTGCGCGTGATGCCGCACTGGATCTGGGGCGTTGTGATTCGCTCGGTCATGACCGAGAATGGCTCCGGCGGATCATCACCCGGCTGCATCTCAACCGCGGCCCAGTCGATGGTTGCGCCATCGAGCCGCGGCGGGGTTCCGGTCTTGAGTCGCCCAAGGGCGAAGCCGATCCGCTCGAACGACGTGGACAGGCCGAGTGCAGGTGCTTCATCGACCCGCCCTGCCGGCCAACTCTTTTCGCCGAGATGGATCAAACCGCGCAGAAAGGTGCCGGTGGTGACCACGACCGCGACGGACGTGAGCTGCCGGCCATCGGTCAGAC
Source organism: Nitrobacter vulgaris (assembly GCF_031453995.1). Lineage (NCBI taxonomy): Bacteria > Pseudomonadati > Pseudomonadota > Alphaproteobacteria > Hyphomicrobiales > Nitrobacteraceae > Nitrobacter > Nitrobacter vulgaris. Next base: position 131,116 of record NZ_JAVDPZ010000004.1, read on the forward strand.
CAATGCCGGCGATCCTGCCACCGGAAACAATCAGGTCATCCGCCTCGCCTTCGATCACCTCAAGATTCGCGGTTTCGCGAATCGCAGCCTGCATGGCCGCGGCGTAGAGCTTGCGATCCTGCTGGGCTCGCGGGCCGCGGACGGCTGGACCCTTACGACGATTGAGCATTCGGAACTGGATGCCGGCAGCATCGGCCATGCGCCCCATCAGACCGTCGAGGGCATCGACCTCGCGGACCAGATGGCCCTTGCCGAGTCCGCCGATCGCTGGATTGCAGGACATCGCGCCCACGGTGCTAAACCGATGGGTGACCAGCGCGGTTCGCGCGCCGGTTCGCGCGGCCACGGCCGCAGCCTCGCAGCCGGCGTGGCCACCCCCGATCACGATCACATCGAATGCTGATGCCATAAGCTTCTCGGCTTCTCGCCAATATCCGGTGCGACTTCTATCTCAGGCTCGCAGAATCCGAAAGTTCGGACTCGGGATACAAGGCTCGGTGTTTCACGTGAAACACCGCATCCCCAAACCTCCCGGCACACTTGATCTTGCACTAAGAAATGAACTATTATTCACTATTTACCGACGCAGAATTCTAAAAAGAGTGAATCAAGAATATCGTCTATATCGACACGACCGAGCAGCCGCCCGATAAAATGAACTGCAATTCGTACCTCCTCGGCGACAAGTTCGTCGCCCCGACCGGCCAGCGCCTCTGCCTTTACAAGCGATGCTGCAGCATCCCGCAATATGCTGCGATGCCGCAATCGCGTGATTGCGCCCGTCTCACCCCGTCCAAGCCAGACGCCCGCGAAAGCCGTGAGCGCGGCCACCAGTTCATCGACGCCATCACCCCGCGCCGCCGAAATCCGAAATTGCCGCGTCGGGGCGCGTTGCTCCATTTTCGTTTCGACCTGCCCCAGGTTCGCCCCACCATTCTCCGGGTTAGAAAGGTCGATCTTGTTTCGTATCAGCCAGAGTGAAACGTCGCCGTTGACAATTGATCCATCCGGCTCGGCGCTGTGATCGGCCGAAAGCCACAGCACCAGATCGGCCGACGCCGCCCGGTCGCGGGCTCGCCGCACGCCCTCCTGCTCGACGGGATCGTCAGTCTCGCGAATGCCGGCCGTGTCGATGAGCGTCACCGGATAGCCATCGAGATCGAGATAGACTTCGATGATGTCACGCGTCGTTCCCGCGTGCGGCGACACGATCGCCGCTTCGCGACGGGCAAGACGATTGAGCAGCGTCGACTTGCCGGCATTCGGCGGACCGGCGATCGCGACCGTCAGACCGTCGCGCAGGCGTTCACTCTGTACTGATGTCGCAAGGGTTTGTTCGATCTCGCGACGGAGCTGCGCGATCTTCTCCAGCGCCGGTTTCAGCAGGTCTTCCGGTACATCGCCTTCATCGACGAAATCGATTCCGGCTTCGATCAGGGCCGAGGCATCGATCAGCTCCTTGCGCCAACCTCGCGCGCGATCGCCGAGCAGGCCCTGCAACTGACGCAAGGCCTGACGGCGCTGCCGGTCGGTGTCGGCATGAATCAGATCATCGAGACCTTCGGCTTCAGTGAGATCAATCTTGCCATTCTCGAAGGAGCGCCGGGTAAACTCTCCCGGTTCCGCAGTTCTCGTATTGTCGATCGACGACAACGCCGCGAACAAGGCGTTCAGCACAGCGCGGCCGCCGTGAATATGAAACTCCGCGACGTCTTCACCGGTTGCGCTCGCAGGCGAGGGGAACCACAAGACAATAGCATCATCAATTGCTTCACCGGCCCGGTCGCGCAGCAATACGCGCGTCGCCATACGTGCAACAGGAATTGCACCTGCGATGTCTCGAAGTGCGGTGCCAGCCTCCGGGCCGGACACACGCACAACAGCGATCGCCGACGTCGGCCGGCCCGACGACAGCGCAAAGATCGTTTGTTCTCGCGGATGCATGACTTATGTCTTGGACTGCTTCGATGATCTGAACTTCAAAGCTATTGCAACGAACCCCGCCGTACGTTTTCCGTTATCGCAGATTCGCAGAAGGACACTCCGATATGAATCACGTCGCTACGGGGTCAGACCGCCCTGCGAACCGTCTGGCCGCGGAAACCAGTCCCTACCTGCTGCAGCACAAGCACAATCCCGTCGATTGGTGGCCCTGGGGACCCGAGGCGCTCACTGAGGCGCAGCGGACCAACCGTCCGATCCTACTGTCGATCGGTTACGCAGCCTGTCACTGGTGCCATGTCATGGCGCACGAAAGCTTCGAAGACGACGAGGTCGCCGCAGTGATGAACGAACTGTTCGTCTGCATCAAGGTCGATCGCGAGGAGCGGCCTGATATCGATCAGATCTACATGAGCGCGCTGCACCATCTCGGCGAGCAGGGTGGCTGGCCGCTGACGGTGTTCCTGTCGCCCGATGGATCGCCGTTTTGGGGCGGCACCTATTTTCCGAAGCTACCGGACTTCGGCCGCCCGGCATTCACCGACGTTCTGCAATCAGTGGCGCAGGTCTTTCGCGATCAGCCTGATAAAATCTCGCGCAACCGCGACGCGCTGATCGCACGGCTTTCCGAACGCGCCAAGTCGAAAAACCCGGCCAATCTCGGCGTTACCGAACTCAATAACGCGGCCGTCGCCATCACGCGTTCAACCGACCCGGTGAACGGCGGCCTACAGGGCACACCAAAATTTCCGCAGTGTTCCGTGCTGGAATTTCTCTGGCGCGCCGGTGCGCGCACCCACGACGACCGCTTTTTTTCGGCCACGACGCTGACCCTGACCCGAATGAGCCAGGGCGGTATCTACGATCACCTTGGCGGCGGCTATGCACGCTATTCGGTCGACAACAGATGGCTGGTGCCGCACTTCGAGAAGATGCTTTACGACAACGCACAGATCCTTGATCTGCTCGCGCTCGACTATGCACGTAGCAATAATCAGTTGTACTGCGAACGCGCGATCGAGACGGTCGATTGGCTGCGCCGGGAAATGCTGACGGCCGAGGGCGGTTTTGCCTCTTCACTCGATGCGGACTCCGAAGGCGAGGAGGGCAAGTTCTACGTTTGGTCTCTGAAAGAGGTCAATGAGGTGCTCGGCCCTGCCGACGCCGCCGATTTTGCCGCGCGCTATGACATCACCGCAAACGGCAATTTCGAAGGTCACAATATTCCCAACCGCCTCAGAAGCATCGATGTGGCCAGCGACGACATCGCTAACATGCGGGCGCTGCGCGAAAAGCTACTGGCGCACCGGGAAAGCCGGGTTCGTCCGGGACTCGATGATAAAGTTCTCGCCGACTGGAACGGCTTGATGATCGCCGCGCTCGTTCACGCCGCTTGCGTCTTCGACAAACCTGACTGGCTGCAAACCGCGCGAACGGCGTTCGAGTTTATTCGAACCAACATGACCCGCGACGAACGGCTCGGTCATTCCTGGCGCGAGGGCAGGCTTTTGATTCCGGCGCTCGCGTCCGACTATGCCGCGATGGGACGCGCCGCGCTCGCTCTGTTCGAAGCGACCGGCGACAACGCATATCTTGCGCAGGCGTTACGCTGGCAATCCACGTTGGACACGCACTACGCCGATGTCGACCATGGCGGCTATTATCTGACGGCCGACGACGCCGAAGGGCTGATCGTGCGGCCGCATTCGACGGCCGATGACGCCATCCCCAACCACGACGGACTGATCGCGCAAAACCTGGTGCGGCTCGCCGCGCTGACCGGCGCCACAAAATGGCGCGACTGCATCGACAACCTCTTCGCTGCCTTGCTGCCGAGCGCGACCGAGAACGGCTTTGGCCAGCTGTCGCTCATGAATGCGCGTGATCTTCGCCTCAGCGGCGTGGAGATCGTCGTGGTCGGCGAGGGCGCACAAGCCGACACGCTGCTCAGCGCCGCACGAAAACTGCCGCACGCGACAAGCATCGTGCTGCACGCGCCGCATGCCGATGCGCTGCCGCAGGATCATTCAGCGCGAGCAAAGATTGCGGCGGTGACGCAAAGCGCCGCTTTCATCTGCCGCGGTCAGTCCTGCTCGCTGCCGTTGACCCATCCCGAGGCCCTTAGCGGGATTTTATAGCGTTTCGAGCGAAGTGGTGACCGGTTCGCGTGAAGGAACCACGTCAAAACGATAATCCAGAGCTTCGCTTCTGATTAAATCAGAAGCAATAATGCTCTAGGAGACTCGAAAGCGGGTTGAGAAGCCAAACACTCTCGCTTGCGCGAGAGCCGCGCACCCAAGCCAGAATGATCAAGTATTCATCGACTCAAAGAACTCACCGTTGTTCTTGGTGTTGCGCAGCTTGTCGAGCAGGAACTCTATCGCATCCATGGTACCCATCGGGTTGAGGATACGCCGCAGCACATACATCTTCTTGAGCAGTTGCGGATCGGTGATCAGCTCTTCCTTGCGCGTCCCGGAGCGGGCGATGTCGATCGCCGGGAAGGTTCGCTTGTCGGCGACCTTGCGGTCGAGGATTAACTCCGAATTTCCGGTACCCTTGAACTCTTCGAAGATCACTTCGTCCATACGGCTTCCGGTATCGACCAGCGCGGTGGCGATGATGGTCAGTGATCCGCCTTCCTCGATGTTGCGCGCCGCGCCGAAGAACCGCTTTGGCCGCTGCAAGGCGTTAGCATCGACGCCGCCTGTCAACACCTTGCCGGAGGAGGGCACCACGGTGTTGTAGGCGCGGCCCAGACGCGTGATCGAATCGAGCAGGATAACGACGTCGCGACCGTGTTCGACCAGACGCTTGGCCTTTTCGATCACCATCTCGGCAACCTGGACATGGCGCACCGCCGGTTCGTCGAAAGTGGAAGACACGACTTCGCCTTTCACCGAGCGTTGCATGTCGGTGACTTCCTCGGGACGTTCATCGATCAGAAGAACGATCAGATAGCATTCGGGATGATTGGCGGTGATGGAGTGCGCGATGTTCTGCATCAGCACGGTCTTGCCGGTCCGTGGCGGCGCTACGATCAGGGCGCGCTGACCCTTGCCGATCGGAGCGACGATATCGATAACCCGCGCCGACAGATCCTTACGAGTGGGATCTTCCAGCTCGAGCCGGAACCGCTGATCGGGGAACAAAGGCGTCAGGTTGTCAAAGTTGACCTTGTGCTTGGACTTCTCGGGATCCTCGAAATTGAGCGTGTTGACTTTCAACAACGCAAAGTAGCGCTCGCCCTCCTTGGGGCTACGAATGTGCCCTTCAATGGTATCTCCGGTTCGCAGGCCGAAGCGGCGAATCTGCGATGGCGAAACATAGATATCGTCCGGACCAGGCAGATAGTTAGCGTCCGGCGAGCGCAGGAAGCCGAAGCCGTCCGAGAGCACCTCAACGACACCCTCGCCGATGATATCGGTTTCCTGGATGGCAAGCTGCTTCAGAATCGCGAACATCAGCTCCTGCTTGCGCATGGTGCTGGCGTTTTCAACCCCAAGCTCTTCCGCAAACGAGACGAGTTCAGCTGGAGTCTTGGCTTTGAGGTCTTGAAGTTTCATTTCCCGCATTGGGAGAAGTCCTGTGGAATGCTTGAGGAGGATTGCCAGGCGGTTTCGTGAAGATGCGGACGACGACCGAAAGAAAAGTCCGCAGTCCTGCCCGTACCGGGAAAAACCTCGAGCGAGGAAGGGCACCGAAAGGCTTCAAACCTGACGTGGCGACCGGTTCGATTTAGAAACCGGGACGCGACCACATCCGCCTGCGTAGGGTGGGATGCGCACAATATAGAAAATTGATTGCCTCCGCGCAAGGAGGTGCTGACAGACTCTTGCCGGCCGTTTTCCGGCCTAAGATGGCTTGACGATGACCAGAATAACGATGCCTATCATGAGGGCTGTTACAACCTCATTGATAATACGATAGAATTTCTGACTCATCACATTGCGGTCGGCCGCGAAATCGCGTACGCGGCGGGCAAAATAGCCGTGAACGGCGGACATCAGGATGACGAGCGCCAATTTACCCTGAAACCAGCCGACCGAATACCACTGACGCTCCCACATCATATAAAGACCGAGTCCCCAGGCCACCATCATCGCCGGATTGATGATGGCCTTGAAGAGCCTGCGCTCCATGATCTTGAACGTCTCGGATTGCTTCGAGCCGATCTCCGCATCGCAGTGATAGATAAACAGCCGCGGCAGATAAAGCATTCCCGCCATCCAGGAAATGATCGCAATGACATGAAAGGCTTTGATCCACTCGTACATCGATCGTCTCGTTCAGGTCTCGGTCTTACGATCTGCCGCGCGTCCAGTACCTGCCAGAATCGGAGCGATATCCGCAAGCGACTCTTTCTAAAGAAAATCTTAAGATTCTTCAGTTTGAGTTTAAGTGACGGTGAATTGGGCGAACACAATGTCGTCCCCGTCTTTTCCGTACCTTGCCCACATAGGCACGAGATTCCGAGGCATTCACGATCAATCAAAAGATCATCGTGGAGCCAGGTACTTACCCCGCATTCGCACGGGATTATCAAGAGACAAGTCCACACAGCCCTACTATCTTCCGAGACGGCGGACAGAGTTTTGCCTTCAGGAGACCTGTGAAGAAAAATCAAGGTTATCCCGTAGCTGTCGCAGAATAAGCGAAATTGCGGCTAGGTCTCCACAACGATACACAGGGTATGCAGGTCCATGGCACCCGTGACCGGCCGCGATTTTCATCTTCATCTTGTCTCCGATTCGACTGGCGAGACGCTGATCACCGTTTCACGCGCGGTGGCCGCCCAATATGCCGATGTCACGCCTATCGAACACGTCTACCCTATGGTTCGCAGCCAGAAGCAGCTCGATCGCGTTCTTGCGGAAATCGAGGAAGCGCCGGGAATCGTTCTGTTCACATTGCTGGAAAAGGATCTGGTGGCGCGCCTCGAGGCTAAGTGCCAGGCGATTAACAGCCCAAGCCTTTCGATTATCGGCCCGGTCATGCAGCTGTTTCAGGCCTACCTTGGCGCTGATACCACCGGCCGCGTTGGTGCCCAACACACGCTGAACGCGGACTATTTCAAGCGTATCGACGCCTTGAATTACACGATGATGCATGACGATGGGCAGCACGTCGAAGGTCTGGAGGAGGCGGACGTCGTTCTGGTCGGTGTGTCGCGCACCTCGAAGACGCCAACGTCGGTCTACCTTGCCAACCGCGGCATCCGCACTGCGAACGTTCCGCTAGTGCCGGGCATCGCGATTCCGCGTCAACTCGAATTGTTGAAGAACCCCTTGGTTGTCAGTCTTCATGCAACACCCGAGCGCCTGATTCAGGTCAGGCAGAACCGGTTGTTGAGCATCGGGGCAGGACCAGGCAATGAGGCCTATATCGATCGCCAATCTGTTACGGACGAAGTGATCCACGCCCGCCGCCTGAGTATGAAACACGACTGGGCTCAACTGGATGTCACACGCCGGTCGATCGAGGAGACAGCCGCGGCGATCATGAAGCTGTTTGCCGACAGGCGCCGGCAGCGCGGTTCGGGGTAGGCCGGAAATGGCGATATGGCGCGAATCAAAACCCCTGATACTGGCGTCGCAAAGCCGGGTGCGACAACTATTGCTCGCCAATGCAGGTCTGTCATTCGAGACAGTCCCGGCTGCGATCGACGAGCGAACCGTCCAGCAAAGTTCCGGCCTCACGACCGCGGGTGAGATCGCGGCTCGTTTGGCCTGTGAAAAAGCACGTGACGTTTCGTTGCGCTCGCCCGGCCGCTACGTCATCGGGGCGGATCAGACACTCGAATGCGATGGTCGCCTGTTCAACAAACCGGTCGGGCGCGCGGGGGCGGCCGCACACCTGCGTGCGCTTTCTGGGCGAACTCATCTTTTGCACGCTGGCGTCTCGGTCGTACGCGATGGTAAGTCGCTGTTTGAAGATGTCTCAGTCGCGCGGATGACGATGCGGGAACTGAGCGAGGACACGATCAGAGTGTATCTGGACGCGGCTGGCGATGCGGCTTCCTCCAGTGTCGGCGCCTATCAGCTCGAAAGCCTCGGCATCCATCTATTTAGCCTGATCGAAGGAGATCATTTCACCATTCTAGGCTTGCCGCTGTTGCCGCTGCTTGCTTTTCTGCGCTCTCAAGAGTTGCTATCGCTGTAACAGCGGATGTTCGGATATGCTGGTGCTTGGGCTGACCGGCTCGATCGGAATGGGCAAATCGACCACCGCCCGACTTTTTTCCGAAGCGGGGATTCCGGTTTACGATGCGGACGCGGCCGTTCACGCCATCTATGAAGGAGAGGCGGCCCCGGTGATTGAGGCCACGTTTCCCGGCACGACCGTCGACGGCAAAGTCGACCGTGAGAAATTGTCGGCAAAGGTCGTGCACGATACCGCAGCCATGAAGCGGCTTGAGGAGATCGTGCACCCCATGTTGCATGTCTACCGTCGCGCGTTTCTCGAGCAGGCTGAGCGGTCAGGTGCAGCGGTAGCGGTGGTTGATGTGCCGTTGCTGTTTGAAACCGGCGGCGAGCAGGATGTCGACGCGGTCGTTGTCGTCACGACAACGCCTGACATTCAGCGCAAGCGCATCATGGCTCGCAACAACATGACGAGCGAAAAGCTGGAAGCAATCCTTGCCCGGCAGTTGCCGGATGCCGAAAAGCGCACGCGGGCGGATTTCGTAGTGGATACCTCGCACGGTCTTGATCACGTGCGCGCGCAAATCCCGGAAATCTTGGCAGCAGCTGCTAAGATGCCGCGGCGGCGGCTCTGATTCTCCTGAGCCGGTCCGCTTCTGAGGGAATCAGAAGCGAGCACTATGATTTTGATTTGACACGTTTTCTTCACGCGAACTGACATTCACTTCGCTGGAAAACGCTCTAATATCACGAAAGCGCATGCGCGAAATCGTTCTCGATACCGAAACCACCGGCCTGGATCCGCTGCGAGGCGATCGTCTGGTTGAGCTCGGTTGCGTTGAGATATTCAACCGCATGCCGACGGGGCAAACGTTCCACCGTTACATCAATCCGGAACGCGATATGCCACAAGAGGCGTTCGCGGTACATGGCCTGTCGAGCGAATTCCTTGCCGACAAACCGCTGTTTGCGCACGTCGTTGATGAGTTTCTGGAATTTATTGGTGATGCGCCTCTGATCATTCACAACGCATCGTTCGATATCAGCTTCATCAATGCCGAGCTTGATCGCCTCAAAAGGCAGGCGATCGGCCGCGATCGGTTGGTAGACACGCTATTGATGGCGCGTCGAAAACATCCCGGCGTCTCGAACCGGCTGGACGACCTGTGCTCGCGCTATGCCATCGACAATAGCCGCCGAACCAAACACGGCGCATTGCTGGACGCCGAGCTGCTTGCGGAAGTCTATATTGATCTCATTGGCGCGCGCCAGTCGCAATTAATCCTGGCTGAAGCCACGCCCCGTCAATCCGGCGGAACTTTGGAACTGCCAAGACGTCAGCGAACGGTGCCGCTGTCCTCGCGCGTGACCGAGGCCGACCGCATTGCGCATCGGAATTTCGTCGCTACGCTCGGCGAGAAGGCGATCTGGACAGAATTCCTGGCCCAGGAATCCGAAAAGCTGAATCCAGTCCTGGAACGGGATGGCGTCTGATTCACGTATATGAATCGCCTTTAAGGGCGACGGCCTCGCTCGCCGTGGATTAGCTTGGCTTTTGTTGCGCCGCGGCGGCGGCCTGACGCTCCATGTTTTGTCGATACAGGCTTACAAAATCAATTGGGTCGAGCATCAGTGGCGGAAATCCGCCGCCACGAACGGTTGTGGCGACAATTTCGCGAGCGAATGGGAACAGCAGCCGTGGGCATTCGATCATGACCAGGGGGTGAAGATTTTCCTGGGGGACGTTGACGATCCGGAACACGCCCGCATAGGCGAGCTCGAAACTGAACATCAGCTTGCCGGTATGTTCAGCCTTGCCTTCGACTTTAAGCACCACCTCATAGTCGTTCTCCGCCACGTTGCTGGCGCCCACATTGATCTGAACGCTGATCGACGGAGGCTGTTGCTGAGGCGCGAGGGAGGCGGGCGCGTTGGGATTCTCGAAAGAGAAATCTTTGGTGTACTGGGCCAGCACGTTCAATTGGGGTGAAGGGGCTGCCTCGGGAGGCGTGCCGTTGCCGTTGGTCATGGATCTCTCTCTCCTAAAACTTCAAGCCGACTTGTCAGACGATGCGCCTGCTTGAAGAGCGAAGTGCCGCGTCGGGGCGAGTGGCTAACATAAGCCTGCCGCTGTCCACAAGGACGGCGGACGCGCCAGTGAACCCGGGGGCGTCCCTCGGCCGCACCACAGGCCTTTCGCCCGTGCCCTCAAACTGTTGAGGGAATGCGCTTTCTGCCTGCAATCTGACTTTCCCCTTTGATCGGAAACGCGCTATGTTTGGTCAACTTGGCAAAGGAGGCACCCTCCCTGGTCCGCTCGTTATGCTAAAATCCGCCCTTGGCCGGACTATGTTTCGTACTTAAATAAATCCGGCCGTCCGATGCGAACCTGGCCCACGGCTGGACGTTTGTTCGCAGGCCGTGATCCTAGCCGATCAGAAAGTGAAGACGACGTGGATATTTACACCATCATTTTCCTGGCGCTGGCGGTCTTTATTTTCCTGCGTCTGCGCAGTGTTCTCGGGCAGCGGACAGGAAGTGAGCGTCCGCCTTACGATGCTACGCGGGAAGTCCTGCGTGGTACTCAGGACAACAACGTCGTTCCGGTGCCGGGAACCGTGATCAATCAGTCATCCGCGACGCCCACCGCCGATGTAGGGCCAAATTCCGATCGCTGGAAGAATTTGGCTGAACCGGGTACGACACTCGCTTTAGGGCTCGACGCTATTGCAGCCCAGGATTCCTCCTTCGATCCCGGGCATTTCCTGAGCGGCGCACGCAGTGCCTATGAGATGATCGTACTGGCATTCGCCAACGGGGATCGCCGGACTTTGAAGGACTTGCTGTCGTCGGATGTCTATGAAAGCTTTGATGCGGCTATCAAGGATAGAGAGAGACTCGAGCAGAAGACCGAAACGCGATTTGTATCAATTGATAAAGCCGAGTTGATCGGTGCGGAATTGCGAGACGGCGCTGAGCAACTGACGGTCCGCTTCATTTCGCAGATGATTTCTGTCACCCGCGACAGGACCGGAGTGATCGTCGACGGAAACCCTGAGAAGATTTCCGATATTACCGATGTTTGGACGTTTGCCCGCGATATTTCGTCGCGTGATCCGAACTGGAAACTGGTTGGCACCGGAAGCGTCAGCTGACTTCTGTCGGTTGAGAAGGTGCGCGGTCGGATTATGCGTCGCCGCCGCGATTGCGCCTGTCGCCGTCCAAGCTCACGATAGCCGTCATCGTTCGGCCGGGCCGCTCGAGATCGTTGATGGTCAATACTCGCCGGTTTCCTGGGCTGGCATCGCTGGCTGGAACAACGACAATCATCTTGACGCGTTCAAGGCTTTTCGCGCCAGCTGCCGCGCCGTCACTGTGCGGCGTATAACTGCCGTCAGTCAGAAGGCGCTCGGCGCAACCTTGTGGGAGCCGTGCCGAGCGGCGAAGACGGCCAACATTTCAGACGACGCCAAAGCGAAAGCCTTCTTCGAAAACCATTTCCGGGCCGTGCGCATTTCACGTCTCGGCGAAACGGACGGTTTCGTTACCGGCTATTACGAGCCAATCATCGACGGGTCGCGCGCCAGAACGGATGTCTACACCGTCCCGGTTTACCGGCGCCCCTCGAACCTTTTTGTCCGGGGATTCACGCAAAGCGCGCCGAGCCTGCCCAACAGCGGGCCGGTGTATCGCAAGATTGGCCGCCGAAAGCTGGTCCCCTACTACGATCGCGCCGAAATCGAGGATGGCGCGATCGAAGGCCGCGGCCTCGAAATCTGCTGGCTCAAGAGCCAGACCGATCTGCTCTTCACGCAAATCCAGGGCTCAGCGCGCGTTCGGCTCGAGGACGGCTCCACCTTACGCATCAACTATGATTCCTATAACGGATATCCATATACCGCAGTCGGTCGTATTCTGATCGAACGCAGCATCGTCCCGAAGGATCAGATGTCGATGCAACGCATCCGGCAGTGGATGAATGAAAACCCGGATGGCGCCAAGGAATTGCGCCGTCAGAACCGCTCCTACGTGTTCTTTCACGAGGTGAAGCTCTCGGACAACGACGAGGCGATCGGAGCACAGGGTCTGCCTTTGACGCCGGGCAGGTCGATTGCGGTCGACAAATCGCTGCATGTCTATGGCACGCCTTTCTTCATCGAAGGCGAGTTGCCGATCGAATCCGAACAGGCGAAAACGCCTTTTCATCGACTGATGATTGCGCAAGATACAGGCTCTGCCATTGTTGGTCCGGCCCGCGCGGACCTTTACTTCGGCGCCGGTTCGGAAGCGGGGCGGGTGTCGGGCCGTCTGCGACACCATATGCACTTCGTCATGCTCGTCCCGAACAGCCTTGATCCGGTCGCTCGCGCCAGAACCATGCCGCTTCCGCAAACACGACCCTCGGCAAGAATAGCAAAGCTTTTTCCGCCCAAGGATCAGAAGCCGGCCAACACCCCGCATACCTCCGCGCCCTCTTCTTTTCCCGCGGGTGAACAAGCCGGGGCTGCTCCGACGCCAGCGGCGAAAGCCGCACCATCGAACGCCACCCCGCTGCCCTCGGCGCGGCCTGAGGTCAGATCCATGCACAACCGGCGGCATCGCACCCATTACGGCCGCCGCTGGCATCGCTGGGCGCGATGAAACGCTTGTCGCCCGACGCATCCGCGCGGCCGAGCCGCCAGCGCGTACTTACGGAGGAAGAGCGCCGTTTGTGGGAAGGCGTTGCGGGGCAAGCCAAGCCATTGCGCAAACGGCCTCGGCCAGATCCATTGCAACTCCGGCTTGAAGTGAAGTCCGCCAGGATTGCGAATCCCGCGACGTGGTCCGAATCAAGCTCAATCAAAAAAACGGCCAGATTCAATAGCCCGCAGCCGGCGCCGCTCACCCGCCGCGAGCGATCGCAATTGTCCCGAGGACGGAAAGACATCGATGCCCGGATCGACCTGCATGGCATGACGCAAACGCGGGCATATCGAGCCCTTCTGCAATTTTTGCAAAACGCGTCGGGCGATGGCCTCACCTTCGTGCTTGTCATTACCGGCAAGGGCCGCGCGAGGGGGCTGGACTCCGAGCGGGGCGTACTACGCCGGCAGGTCCCGCAATGGCTTGCTCTCCCCGAGTTTCGCTCGCTGGTCGTGGGTTTCGACGAGGCCCACTCCGGCCATGGCGGCGAGGGCGCGCTTTACGTGCGGTTGCGACGCCGAGTCAGAGCATAATCCCGAAAACGAACCGGTTTTCGGGATTGGATCATCCGCGATCAAAAGGTGCGATCAAAAGCCAGCGCTCGAGTCTGATGTCGGAATCAGTCTCCATAGCGTTTTCGAGCGAAGCACGTCCTTGGGCTTGACCCGAGGATGGAATTCGATTCGCGTGAAGAAAACGCGTTAGAACAAAAGATAGAATCTTTCACCGTTTCCGTGACGCGGTGACAGACTCTAGAGGATGAACCTGCTCAAATCGGCATTCTTGGCCAGATCCCCGATATGCTTCTGGACATATCCGGAGTCGATGCGGACCGTCTCGCCTTTGTGGTCAGGGGCCGTGAACGAGATGTCGTCGAGCACCCGCTCCATGACGGTCTGCAACCGCCTTGCACCGATATTCTCCACGGTTGAATTCACCGCAACCGCGATATCCGCGAGTGCGTCGACGGCATCATCGGTGATGTCGAGCGTGACCTCCTCGGTCTGCATCAACGCGACGTATTGTTTGATGAGCGAGGCCTCTGGCTCGGTCAGGATGCGCCGCAAGTCATTGCGTGTCAGGGCCTCCAGTTCGACGCGGATCGGCAGCCGGCCCTGCAATTCGGGGAGCAAATCGGAAGGCTTGGCAATATGAAACGCGCCTGACGCGATGAACAGGATATGGTCGGTCTTCACCGCGCCATGCTTGGTCGAGACCGTCGTTCCTTCGATCAGCGGCAGCAGGTCGCGCTGCACGCCTTCGCGCGAGACGTCGCCGCCGCTGCGCCCGTCACGCACGCAGATCTTGTCGATCTCGTCGAGAAACACGATGCCGTTATTTTCGACCGCAGCGATCGCTTCCAGCGTGAGCTGATCGCTATCGAGCAGCTTGTCAGATTCCTCGTTGATCAGGATTTCATGAGAGTCAGAAACGGTCAGCCGGCGGGTCTTGGTTCGTCCGCCCATCTTGCCGAAAATATCACCGATCGAAATTGCACCGACCTGTGCTCCCGGCATGCCGGGAATCTCGAACATCGGTGCTCCGCCGGATGATTGCGTCTCGATCTCGATTTCCTTGTCATTCAGTTCACCTGCCCGCAGTTTCTTGCGAAAGGAATCACGCGTTGCGGCGCTCGAATTGGCGCCGACCAAGGCGTCCAGAACGCGCTCCTCGGCGGCAAGCTGTGCGCGTGCTTGAACATCCTTGCGCTTGCGCTCGCGGGTCTGGCCGATCGCGACCTCCACAAGATCACGGACGATCTGTTCGACGTCGCGTCCGACGTATCCCACTTCGGTGAATTTCGTGGCCTCCACCTTGAGGAAGGGGGCGTTTGCAAGCTTCGCCAGCCGTCGCGCGATCTCCGTCTTGCCGACGCCGGTCGGGCCGATCATCAAAATGTTCTTCGGTAACACCTCCTCGCGCAGTGGTCCGGTCAATTGCTGGCGCCGCCAGCGATTGCGCAACGCGATGGAGACGGCGCGTTTGGCGTCGGTCTGGCCAACTATGAAACGGTCGAGTTCGGAGACGATTTCGCGAGGAGAGAAGTTCATCATGTTCTCGAAGATATGTTGGATCGTTGGGGGAACAAGCGGTCAAATGATGGGCGGCCCGGCCTGCCAGTGACGCCGAGCTGGATAGATTGGCACGACGACGGTTGTCACGAATACTCCGACAAGAGCCTCCTGCAGGAGCCGACGTGCTCAATCCGTGGACAGCATCTCGACCGTCAAGTTTCGATTGGTATAAACGCAGATATCGGCGGCGATATCGAGAGAACGGCGGACAATGGTCTCGGCGTCGTTGTCGGAGTCGACCAGGGCCCTTGCGGCGGCAAGCGCGTAATTTCCGCCAGAGCCGATCGCCATCACGCCGGATTCGGGCTCCAGCACGTCTCCGGTCCCGGTCAGCACCAGCGAGACGTCTTTGTCGGCAACGAGCATCATGGCTTCCAGCCGCCGCAGATAGCGATCGGTTCGCCAGTCCTTGGCGAGTTCGACGGCGGCGCGGGTGAGTTGGCCAGGATACTGCTCGAGCTTGCTTTCCAGCCGCTCGAACAGGGTGAAGGCATCGGCGGTGGCGCCGGCGAAGCCGCCGATGACGTCGCCTTTTCCGAGCCTCCGGACTTTCTTCGCGTTGGATTTGATGACGGTCTGTCCGATCGAGACCTGACCGTCTCCGCCAATGACCACTTTGCCGCCCTTGCGGACGGTCAGGATCGTGGTGCCGTGCCACACCTCCGGCTGTGATGCTTGCATATGAACCCCTTGATGACCCGCCAGATTTAGGCATTGCCGCGCCGCGTTGCAATCGGCGCCCGCGGCAGATGGGTGGCGAGCCTCAAATCCACTCCACGAGTCACCATGCTCGAAGAACACCGGAAAAATGCATCATCCCGCAGTAGCGAAGGGGACCTGAGCCTGTTAAAAGAGCCGCGTTCTATCAGAGCGCGGTCAGCAGGAGTGGATATCGTTTTTTGTCCGCCGCGCTCAGATCGTTAAATGGCGCGTGACCTTGTTGCCCAACCGCTTACATTTTGGCGGAGGCGGATCATGCGCGAGGTAGAGAGCTTTTCATGCGCACGGCGAGCATCAAGCGCAAGACCAAGGAAACGGACATCGAGGTCGCGGTCAACCTCGATGGCTCCGGCGTGTCCAAGGTTGCGACCGGCATCGGCTTTTTTGACCACATGCTGGATCTGCTCGCCCGCCATTCGCGGATCGACATCACGGTCAAAGCCGTCGGCGATCTCCACGTCGATTACCACCACACGACGGAGGATGTCGGCATCGCGCTGGGCCAGGCCGTGAAGCAAGCGCTCGGCTCGATGGTTGGCATCAGCCGGTATGCCAGCGTCTATATGCCAATGGACGAAACGCTGTCCCGGATCGTGATCGATATCTCCGGCCGGCCGGTGCTCGTGTTCAAGGTCGATTTCCCCCGCGACAAGATCGGTGAGTTCGACACCGAGCTGGTGCGCGAATGGTTCAATGCCTTTGCCGTCAATGCGGGAGTGACTTTGCACGTGGAGACGCTATATGGCGAGAACAGCCATCATATCGCCGAATCCTGCTTCAAGGGTCTGGCGCGAGCGCTTCGTGCAGCGGTAGCGATCGATCCGCGCGCTGCGGACGAAGTGCCATCAACAAAGGGTCAGCTCGGCGGCTGACCGTTCCGTTGTCAGCGGAGAGTGCAATGTCGGTCTATACAGTCCATGCGCCACCGGTCGACGGGCCAGACGTGCGCGGTACCACGGACAATTTCGTGTTCGTTCGCGATGGCTTTTCGTTTGGGGCATTTGTGTTCGGTCCATTGTGGCTGCTTTACCAACGACTTTGGCTGGTGCTCGGTGGGTATCTGGTTCTGTCGATCGCGGTGGAAGCCACGATGACGCTGCTGCGCGTCAGCGGGGGGACACGCATTGCGGTGATGGCCGTGATCGCCGTGCTGATGGGATTGGAAGCGGCGAGTTTGCGGCGCTGGGCGTTGTCGCGGCAAAAGTGGCGTCTGCTCGACGTCGTTGTCGCAGACGATGAGGAAGCCGCTGAGCGGCGTTTTTTCGATCGCTGGCGAACGGAGCGGGGCGCGGATTTCGATCCCTTGGCAATCGATCGCGGCGCGCCGCCTCCGACCCGAGGTGCTTCGGACCACTCCCTTCCGCCGTCGACACTGCGCGGTGACATCGTCGGCCTGTTTCCTCAACCCGGGTTCAGGCGGTGACGGCTGCGATTATCGACTATGGCTCCGGTAATCTTCATTCGGCCGCCAAGGCATTTGAGTGCGCGGCGCGCAACATGGAAGGTTCGGAAAAGATCATCGTGACGCGCGATCCGGATGTGGTGTTCCGGGCCGATCGCGTGGTACTGCCCGGTGTCGGCGCGTTCGCCGATTGCCGCAAGGGCCTTGATGCGCTCGACGGCATGGTGGAGGCCATGACGGAAGCGGTGCGCGATAAAGCGCGTCCGTTTTTGGGCATTTGCGTCGGGATGCAGCTGATGGCGACACGGGGCAGGGAGCACGTGACAACGGACGGGCTAGGCTGGATCGCCGGTGACGTCGAGAAAATTTCGCCGCGCGACGAGAGACTGAAGATTCCCCACATGGGCTGGAATACGCTCGATCCGGTGCGGGAGCATCCGGTGCTCGAGCGTCTGCCATTGGGACCGAAGGGCCGTCACGCCTATTTCGTGCACTCCTACCACCTGAACGCCGCCAACGAGACCGACGTGCTCGCGCGCGCTGATTATGGTGGTCCGGTGACGGCGATCGTCGGCAAGGACACCGCGATCGGCACTCAGTTTCATCCCGAAAAGAGCCAGCGATTCGGGCTGGCTCTAATCGCCAATTTCCTGAGATGGAAACCGTGATCCTCTTCCCCGCCATCGATCTCAAGAACGGTCAGTGCGTTCGCCTCGAGCAGGGCGATATGGCGCGCGCGACCGTTTTCAATCTTGATCCCGCGGAGCAGGCGCGCGCATTCGCCGCACAAGGCTTCGAGTATCTGCATGTGGTCGATCTCGACGGCGCGTTCGCCGGTAAGCCCGTGAATGCGGATGCGGTTGAGCGGGTCTTGAAAACCGTTGCCCTGCCGGTTCAGCTCGGCGGCGGCATTCGGGATCTGAAAACGGTCGAAGCCTGGCTCGGCAAGGGTGTTGCGCGCGTCATCATCGGCACGGCCGCGGTACGCGATCCTGTTCTGGTCAAGGAAGCCGCCAGGGCGTTTCCGGGACGCGTTGCGGTCGGTCTCGACGCGCGTGACGGCAAAGTCGCGGTGGACGGCTGGGCCGAGACGTCGGAAGTGTCGGCACTCGACATCGCGCGACGGTTCGAGGACGCTGGAATCGCGGCGATCATCTTCACTGACATTGCCAGGGACGGCTTGCTGAAGGGCCTGAACCTCGATGCCACGATTGCGCTTGCCGACAGCATTTCAATTCCGGTGATTGCGTCGGGTGGCTTCGCCTCCATCGTGGATGTAAAGGCGCTGCTCGCGCCGCGTGCGAAGAAGCTCGCGGGCGCCATTGCTGGACGGGCGCTCTACGATGGCCGGCTCGATCCGGTTGAAGCGCTGAAGCTGATTCACGCCGCGCGTGCGGCGGCTTGAGAGTATCGGGCGACGATGTTCAAGGTCCGTGTCATACCATGTCTTGACGTAAAGGATGGCCGGGTCGTCAAGGGTGTCAACTTCGTGGACCTGCGGGATGCAGGCGACCCCGTGGAAGCGGCGGTCGCATACGATGCCGCCGGCGCCGACGAACTCACCTTTCTCGACATCACCGCAACGCACGAAAATCGCGGCATCATGTTGGATGTGGTTCGGCGTACCGCGGAAGCCTGCTTCATGCCGGTGACCGTGGGCGGCGGCGTTCGCACCATCGAGGATATCCGTACCTTGCTGCGCTCCGGAGCGGACAAGGTCTCGATCAACAGCGCAGCGGTGAGCCGGCGTGAGTTCGTCAAAGAGGCCGCGGAAAAGTTTGGCGACCAGTGCATCGTGGTCGCCATCGATGCCAAACGGGTGTCGAGGGCCGGTGGCGCGGACCGTTGGGAAATCTTCACTCATGGTGGGCGCAAATCCACCGGCATCGATGCGATCGAATATGCGCAGGAAGTGGTGTCGCTCGGCGCGGGCGAGATCCTGCTGACGTCGATGGATCGCGACGGCACCCGCCAGGGCTTCGATCTGCCGCTGACCCGGCGCGTGGCCGATGGCGTTTCCGTACCCGTAATCGCGTCCGGCGGCGTCGGCAATCTCGATCACCTGGTCGATGGAATTCGCGAAGGCCATGCCACGGCGGTCCTAGCGGCATCGATCTTTCATTTCGGGGAATTTACCATTCGCGAAGCCAAGGAGCATATGGTTCGTGCCGGGTTGGCCATGCGGCTCGATCCCTGACGACTTTGGATCGCATAAGTGCTAGGTATTCAACAATTGCCGTGTGCCTAAAAGTGCGACCGGACGAGTAGACGGATTATGCCGCGTTTTACGATCCATGATCTTGCTGCCATCATTGACGCCCGGGCTGCATCCGGGGGCGATGCGTCCTACACGCGAAAGCTGCTCGACAAGGGCCCCGTACATTGCGCCAGGAAGCTCGGCGAGGAAGTTGTTGAGACGGTCATCGCGGCGGTCGAGAATGATCGGCATCATCTGATCGCCGAAGGTGCGGATCTCCTGTTTCATTTCCTTGTGCTGTTGAAGGCCAGGGATGTGACGCTGGAAGATGTCGAAGCTGTTTTGGCGCAACGCACGACTAGATCGGGACTTGAAGAGAAAGCCGCACGCAATCGCGACTAGCGTCCGATTCAACTTGAGCATGATCTTTTCCGAAAGCCGGTTTCCACTTTTCGGGATCATGCTCCAGCCCCGAGGCAAGCTTCATGGATTCGCGGGCAGAACAGCAGCAATATAATCCGTATCGGGTTTTCCCCCGTGCCGAATGGGCAAAACTCCGCCACGATATGCCGATGACGCTGGCGGCGAATGAAATTGCGGCGTTGCGGTCGATGCATGATCGGTTAGATCTCGTGGAGGTCGAGGAAATTTATCTGCCTTTGTCCAGACTGCTGTCGATCTATGTGGCCTCGATGCAGCGTCTCTTTGTTGCTCAGCGTCAGTTTCTCGGCATTCATGATCGCAAGGTGCCGTATATCATCGGTGTTGCCGGGTCGGTTGCGGTTGGGAAGTCAACGACGGCGCGCGTGTTGCAGGCGCTGCTCGCACGATGGTCGCCGCGCCCCAAAGTCGAACTCGTCACGACTGACGGATTTTTGTTTCCGAACGCGGTGCTCGAGCGACGCGGCTTGATGCAGAAAAAAGGTTTCCCGGAGAGTTACGACTTGCCGGTTCTGCTGTCGTTTCTCAGTGACATCAAGGCCGGCCGTGCGCCAGTGCGCGCACCGGTTTACTCGCATCTGACTTACGACATCGTCCCTCATAACTGGATCGAGATCAGTCAACCAGATATTCTGATCGTCGAAGGCGTCAATGTTCTGCAGACCGGTCCGCTCCCGCGCGACGGCAGGGCCGTTCCGGTCGTCTCCGATTTCTTCGACTTCTCTGTCTATATCGATGCCGAAGAGCCGGTGCTGCGCGACTGGTACGTGACCCGCTTCCTTGCCCTGCGGGATTCGGCCTTTCAGGACCCACGGTCCTATTTTAATCGGTACGCGCTGCTGTCGGACGATGAAGCGATCGCAACGGCGATTGCAATCTGGGAGCGCACCAACCGTGCCAATTTGGAGGACAACATTCTGCCGACGCGGCCCCGTGCGAACCTGATCCTCAAGAAGGGGGCCGATCATGTCGTCGAGCAGGTCGCGCTAAGGCGGCTTTAGAGATTTTTCGTGCGCAAAGGTAGGTCTCATTGGCAGCGAGACGTGCACACTGGTGCATGTTACCTCAGGCGGGGACGTGACGAGCGGCCGTCAATCCCGCAAGCGCTTCGGCCAGCCTGTCGCGATCGAGCGGCTTGACGAGAAAGCCATCCATGCCGGCCTCGAAGCAGGCATAACGATCGTCAGTCAGCGTGTTGGCGGTCAACGCCAAGATGGTCGTGCGGCGGCCGAACTGGGCGGCTTCTCGTTCGCGAATTTTCCTGGTGGCCTCAATGCCGTCGAGGGTCGGCATCTGGACGTCCATCAGGACGAGATCGTAGGGCTTACCCGCGGCTAGGGCGGCGTCCCACGATTCCAGCGCTTTCTCTCCGTTTGCGGTGACGATGACGGCATGCCCGAGGCGGGTCAGGAGTGATCGCGTCAAGAGCGCATTGATCTCATTGTCCTCCGCGACGAGAATTGAAAGGCTTGGTGCGGACGTCGTGGTCGATGTCTCGGATCGTTCAGGCCTGTCGCAATCAGGTTGGCCGTTGGTGGTGCGAAGGAAAGTCGAGTCCTCGGTCGGCGCAGACAATCGCGCTGCGATCGACGCAGCTCGCAAAGGCTTGACAAGATAGCCCGTAAACGCCGTGGCGCCGGTGACCTGAAGGTCCTGCCTTGTGGATGGCGTGACCATGACGATCCGGCGCGCCGAATGTTGGCGGGCAACCTGACCGAGCCGCCAGATCTCATCTCCGCCCATCGCATGATCGACAAGCACGGCGTGCCACGCTCGCTCCGGAAGCAGCGCGTAAGCAACTGCGAGGTCCGATGTCGTGCAAGTCTCGGCTCCCCATCGCTCCAGGCGCCGGGCGAGCAGCGATGTCTCGATGGTCTGAGGCGCCACGAGCATGACTGGGTGTCCCGCCAGATCCGGTGCGACAAAGCGCTTTCGTTCTGGTGCGCTCTCGTGAGCAGGAAGAGGGATTGAGACCTCGAATGTCGAACCGGCACCCGGCTTGCTCTGCAGCGTGATGCGCCCGCCCATCCGTTTAGCGATGCGATCGCTGATACTTAACCCCAGTCCCGATCCGCCGTAATTGCGCGCAATTTGGTCGTCGGCCTGCTCGAAATCACGGAAAATCCGAGCCTGCGCATCCGGCGCAATGCCAATTCCAGTGTCACGGACCATGAAGCGGATATCGTCGTGCCCGACGCCGGGAGCGACGGTCAGCGCAACGCCGCCGGACGCCGTAAATTTGATTGCGTTGCCTGCAAGATTGAGCAGCACCTGGCGCAAGCGCGCGGCGTCTCCGATCACTTCGGCTGGCAGGGCCTCATCGATATAGGCGGCGATTTCAAGCTGCCTGGCCTGCGCACGCGGCGCCAGCAGTTCGGTGATGTCCTCGATCAGATCGGACAGCATGAAAGGGCGGCGTTCCAGGTTGATCTTCCCGGCCTCGATCTTGGAATAGTCGAGTAACTCCTCGATCAGCGATAACAATGCATCTCCGGATGCCTTCACTGCCTTGACATATGTCGTCTGTTCGGGCGTGAGCGAGGTTTCCAACAGCAATCCGCTCATGCCGATGATGCCGTTAAGTGGTGTGCGAAACTCGTGCGACGTCATCGCCAGGAAACGCGATTTAGCTTGGTTGGCCGCGTTCGCGTGATCCCGCGCTTCACCGAGCACGCGCTCGGTCTCGGTACGATCGGTGACGTCGCGGCCGACGCATTGTAGTTCTGCCGGATGGTTGGCGTCGATCCGCATCAGGGCTTCGCGCCATGCAATCCAACGGGGGCCTCGTGCGGTTTCGACGCGCTGATCGCAAATTCGCGTGCCGTTCGATTCAATCATGCTCTCGCTTTGCTCGAGAACGGGGAGCGCGAACCGGGTTCCAAGCAGCTCCGCCCGTGATCGCTGCGCCAGGATGCAATAGGCATCATTGACCGAGGTGATGGCGCCGGTCCCATCGCGCAAAACGATCAGATCGCCCTGCGACTCGAAAAGGCAGCGCGCGCGCTCCTCCGCTTCCTTCAGCTCCCAATTGCGATCAGCGAGCGCTTCATTGTGGAGAGCAACTTTGCGAATTTTCTTGCGCATCCTGCGCAAGCGTATGCTCTGGATCGCCAGCGCGACACAAGCGAGCGCGAACAGAAAGCTGATGCCGATTGCGAAGGCGTGAGGGTCGTAATCGGCGCTTCGGCTTCCGGAAATGAAACCGTAGGCACCTCCGAACGCGATTGAAAAGGTCATGAAGGCTCGAAAAGCAACATTCAGCCGGGGATGTTGCCGGATCAGCCCACGCAGGCGTGCCCTCATCCAGAATAATCGCGCTGCCATCGACCTTCCCGAATTTCCTGCAGCGTTCGTCGGAGGCGGTTGCCGCCAACGAAAGTACGCGCAGCGTGTGTGTGTCCCTGTCAGCATGAAAGCATGACATTGCGGAAGTCCTCGAGGGCCACACCGGAAACGGTTCGGATGCGAACAAGGTTAACGAGGTCTTATCGAGATATCACAGGACCGGTGTCGCGAGGCAGATCGGGGCGGCAACTTGCGGATCCGTCGCGGACGGAGGCGAACTGTATTGTTATTTTGACGCGTTTTCTTCACGCGAGCAGGTCACCATCCTCGGGTCAAGTCCGAGGACATGCTTCGCTCGAAAACGCTATAATGTCAGGCCGCGCGTTTGATGTCGTCGGCGAGCGCGCGATAGGACAGAGCTTCGGCAAGGTGCAGCCGGCCGATCTTGTCAGCGGCATCGAGGTCCGCGAGCGTGCGGGCGACGCGTAGTACCCGGTGATAGCCTCGCGCCGACAAACGCATGCTTTCCGCGGCGTCGCGGAGCAGCTTCAGCCCTTGTGCATCCGGTTGCGCGATGTCTTCCAGCGCGGCCGCCGGGGCTTCGGCGTTGGTCCGGACATTCGTAAGGCCGAGCGCCGCATAGCGCGCTGCCTGAATGTCCCGTGCCGTGGCAACACGAGCGCCGACTTCGGCTGAACCTTCCGACGAAGGCGGCAGAATGAGATCGGAGGCGGTCACAGCCGGCACTTCGATGCGCAGATCGATGCGGTCCAGGAGAGGTCCCGAGATGCGCATTTGATAGTCAGCGGTGCAGCGATCGATGCGGCCGCGCTTGCAGGCATAGCCAGGCTCAAAGGCATGGCCGCAGCGGCATGGATTCATCGCCGCCACCAGCATGAAACGCGCAGGATAGGTCACGCGATGATTGGCGCGGGACACCGCGATCTCGCCGTTCTCGAGCGGCTGCCGGAGCGAATCCAGCACGCGCGGATCGAACTCCGGCAACTCGTCGAGAAACAGGACGCCGTTATGCGCGAGCGAGATTTCACCGGGTTTGGCGCGCGTGCCGCCGCCCGTCAGCGCGGCCATGCTGGCGGAATGATGCGGGGCGCGAAACGGCCGGTGCGAGGTGAGCGCCCCGCCGTCGATTGCGCCGGCAACCGACGCGATCATCGACACTTCCAGCAGCTCGGCCGGCGACAGCGGTGGGAGAATCGAAGGCAGGCGTGCCGCGAGCATTGATTTGCCGCTGCCGGGAGAGCCGACCATCAGCAGATGATGTCCGCCGGCGGCTGCGATCTCGAGCGCACGCTTGGCGCTCTCCTGCCCTTTGATGTCGCGAAGATCAAGAGCGCTACCCTGGGTTTCACGAATCCGGGGCTGCGGGCGAGACAGAACCTGAGTTCCCTTGAAATGATTTGCGATCTGAATGAGCGAACTGGCGGCGACGATCTGGATGTCGGGGCTCGCCCAGGCTGCCTCCGCGCCGCAGGCTGCGGGGCAGATCAGCCCTTCATCGCGCGCATTCGCACCGATCGCAGCGGGCAGAACCCCCGCCACCGCCGCAATCGATCCGTCGAGGCCGAGTTCGCCGAGTACCGTAAACCCCGACAACGCGTCGGAGGGAATCGCTCCGATCGCCGCCATCAGGCCGAGCGCAATAGGGAGATCGTAGTGACTGCCTTCCTTGGGCAGATCGGCCGGAGCCAGGTTGACGGTGATTCGTCTCGCCGGCAGCGCAAGACCTGAAGCGATCAGGGCCGCCCGCACCCGCTCCCGGGCCTCGGACACGGCTTTGTCCGGCAAGCCCACAATGTTGAAGGCGGGCAGGCCGGGAGCGACCTGCACCTGCACGTCGACCGCGCGCGCCTCGATCCCTTCAAATGCGACGGTGGATACCCGCTGAACCATGGCCGCCCCCTTTGCCACGGCGAAGCTAGCTTACAACTCCCCGATGTACAAGAACATTAAGGGAACACAGGCTGCAGGATTTCTAGGTGAGCCTATTGGCGCTTCGCCTCGATCCCGTCCCAGATTTTTCCGGCGACATCCGGGCCGCCCAACGCGGCAATCGCCCGAATTCCGGTCGGCGAGGTAACGTTGATTTCGGTGAGCAAGCCGTCGATGACGTCAATTCCGACAAACAACAGACCGCGCTCGCGCAGCGCCGGACCGATGCGTTTACAAATCTCGCTCTCGCGGGGAGAGAGATCGGTTGCCCGCGCCGCACCGCCGCGCACCATGTTGGAGCGCAGATCGTCAGCGGCAGGCACGCGATTGACAGCACCTGCGAATTCGCCGTCGACGAGGATGATGCGCTTGTCGCCCTGTTTGACCTCGGGCAGGAATCGCTGGATCACCCACGGCTCGCGAAACGTCACCGAGAACATGTCGAACAGCGATCCGAAGTTCATGTCTTGCGGCGTAACGCGAAACACTGCGGCTCCGCCGTGACCATGCAGCGGCTTCATGACCACCGCACCATGCTCGTCACGAAACGAATTGATCTCGTCGAGATTGCGCGAAATCAACGTTGGCGGCATCAACTCCGGAAAATCCATCACGAACAGCTTTTCCGGCGCATTGCGCACGCTTGCCGGATCGTTGACCACGAGCGTCTTCGGATGAATGCGCTCGAGCAAGTGAGTACTCGTGACGTAGGCGAGATCGAACGGAGGGTCCTGGCGCAGCAATACGACGTCGAAGGATTCTAGGTAAGCACGCGCCGCTTCACCGAGCGTATAATGGTCGCCCTCCTGATCCCGAACGGTCAACGGCTGGACCGACGCAACCACGTCCTTGCCGCGAAGCGATAACTTATCCGGCGTGTAGTATGAGATTTCGTGGCCGCGTCGCTGTGCCTCCAGCAGCAGCGCAAAGGTCGAATCGCCGCGAACGTTGATGCGCGCGATCGGGTCCATCTGAACGGCGACTTTCAGTTTCATCTTGTTGGTCCGGGTTGTGTCAATGCGGAAAGCGTCTGAATACGTCAGGCTATTGTGCTGGCGTCGAATGCACCTAACAGATGACGCGGCAGACGTCGTGGCGCAATCAGCATGGCGTCAAAGCGGAATTCGAAAGTCGCATGTTCGGGGTGCGCCATCAGCCAGGCTTGGGCTGCGTTGATGATCCGCTGTTGTTGTCTTTGCGTCACTGCATAGGCAGCCTCATCGAGGCTGCGACGGGCTTTGACTTCGACGAAAGCGAGAAGTTGCCGCCGGCGGGCCACGATATCGATCTCGCCATGAGGCGTGCGAAACCGGCGTGCCAAAATCCGGTAGCCCTTGGCGATCAGATAGGCTGCGGCGAGACTTTCCGCCGAAAGACCGGTACGAAACGCCGCGACGCGCTCGGGCGCCGCCGCCTCTGGGCCGTTTCGGGAGCGGTCCTTACAGGCTGCCATTGTTGTCACTGTCCCTCATCTGTCCGGCGAGCTCAAGCGCGCGAGCATAGACTTGACGTCGGGGGAGGCCCGAGATTTCGACCGCGTGAGCCACGCTGTCTTTGACGCTGCTCTCCTTCAACAACGTCAGCAGCAGATCGTCCAGCTGGTCGGAGGACATCGTGCCTGCATCAGCCGTTGGTGGTCCGACGACCAGGACGAATTCGCCCCGCGTTTCCAGCGTTTCGGCTCCTTGCGCGAACTCCGTGAGGGTCGCGCGGCGGATATCCTCGTGCAGCTTTGTCAGTTCGCGGCAGATCGCGGCGTCGCGATTGCCGAGGATGGCCGCGAGGTCGTGCAAGGAATCCCGGATACGACTGCCGGACTCGAACATGACCAGCGTGGCATCGATCCTTGCGAGTTCGGCAAGGCGCGTGCGGCGCGCGACCTCCTTTGCCGGCAGAAACCCCTCGAAGAAGAACCGGTCCGTCGGCAGCGCTGCTATGGACAGCGCCGCTAGCACCGAAGATGGTCCCGGAACCGCGATCACCTGATGACCAGCGGCACACGCTTCACGCACCAGCTTGAAGCCCGGATCGGAAATCAGTGGTGTGCCGGCATCGGAGACTAGGGCGATGGAGGCGCCTTGTGCCAGCTGCGCCAGGATTTTCGGCCGCGCTGTCGCAGCATTATGCTCGTGGTAAGGCTTGAGCACGCCTGTAATCGCGTAGCGTTCGGTGAGGCGGCGGGTGATGCGGGTGTCCTCGCAGGCGATGATATTGACGCCTGCGAGGGTCTCAAGCGCCCGTAAGGTGATATCTCCGAGATGACCGATCGGCGTAGCGACCAGGTGAAGACCGGGCGCGGCCGTCGGGGCAACCAGTTGATGGCCCGCTATGGAAAAGGTCCGGGTCCCCGGGGTTTCGATGTCCGATTTCAGAGAGGCGGGTTTTGCACGCATACTGCGACATTCTATAACATTTTCGAGAAAATGAGTTCGGCCCGTGTCAAGAAGCGTCTTCGGTGCCGGAGCCGGATAACACGAAGATTGCGTGCGAACGGATCCGTCCCATGCTTTCCGATGTTCCGCGGCACCCAAGGTTGGGTATGGAGCTAAATTCGGGGCGGACACGATCCGTTTGTTTTGGTTAACTGGCGGCATCGGCAATATGGCTGATTCTGCGGGGCTTGTGCCCGGACCTGTCCGGAATGGGTGCACTGCAAGGATAATGATGAAGGATCCCTTCGAACCGAAATCTGAGCGCCAGGGAGCGACTCGGCGAGCCGCGCTGGGCCTTGTCATCGGCGCGCCTCTGCTTGGCGCCTGCTCGGGCGTCCAGCAAACGCTGACGAACAATTTTTCCAGTTCCCCCGGTTCTTCTCCGCAGCCAGAGGCAGCCGGTCCGCCTCAGCAGGCAGCTACAATCGGTACGGGTCAGGTCAAGGTCGGTTTGATCCTTCCGTTGTCGGCCGCAGGCAATGCGAGCGTTGCGGCGCAGTCGATGAAAAACGCGGCCGAGATGGCGCTGTCTGAATTTCAGAACCCGAATGTCCAATTGCTGGTCAAGGACGCAGCCGGCACGGCGCAGCGTGCGCAACAGGGAGCGCAACAAGCGCTCGATGAAGGAGCCGAAATCATTCTCGGTCCGCTGTTCGCAGCATCTGTTCCGGCGGTTGCTCAGGCGGCGCGGACACGCGGCACGTCGGTGATTGCGTTCTCGACTGATTCGAGCGTGGCGGGCCGGGGCGTCTATCTTCTGAGTTTTCTCCCTGAATCGGACGTCAACCGGATCGTCGAATATGCCACCAGCACCGGAAAGCGCTCGTTTGCCGCCTTGGTGCCCGAAAATGCGTATGGCAATGTCGTCGAGGCGGCCTTCAAACAGACAGTTGGTCATCGCGGCGGGCGTATCGTCGCATTCGAGAAATATGGCGCCGATCGCGCCAGTGCGGCACGGAAGGTGGCGCAGTCGCTCCGCTCGGCTGATGCGCTGCTGATCGCCGATGACGGCGATGCGGTGGTTTCGGTCGTTGACGCGCTCGCCGCGGCGGGTGCGAATCTGCGCAATGTCCAGCTTCTGGGTACCGGTCTGTGGGACAATCCTCGCGTATTCGCCAGCGCGTCGCTGCAGGGCGGCCTCTATGCCGCCCCTGATCCATCCGGTTTCCGCAGCTTCGCAGGGCGCTACCGCGCCAAGTATGGCGGCGATCCGGTACGTACGGCCACCCTTGCCTATGACGCCGTCGCGCTGGTGGCGGCTCTTGCTCGCACCCAAGGCCCGCAGCGCTTCGCGGCCGAGACGCTGACCAATGCGTCAGGCTTCGCAGGCATCGACGGTCTGTTTCGGTTCCGTTCCGACGGCACCAACCAGCGGGGCCTCGCCGTCATGCGAGTCGCATCCGGCGGCGGCCAACCGGCGGCAGGTTCGCCAAAAAGTTTTGGCGCCTGATCTGTAGCCCGCGTCGTCAGATCACGATGATTTTGGATCGATTCGATCCAAAATCATGACGTGATTGGTTCCAAATATTTGAGACACGGGATGCGGGCGGAAAACCGCACCACACTTTCCTCTTCCCGCTCTACGCGGCGAGATCGGCCACCACGGCATCCAGGAGGGGAAAGCCATCCTGCGTGACGCGCAGGCGGCCCTCGGTGCTGATTGTGATCGCACCTTCGTCACGGAGGATTGCGATTCGCCGCGGATCAAGAGGGCGGCCCGATAGCGCCGCGTAGCGCTGCGGATCGATGCCCTCGCGCAAGCGCAGTCCCATGAGCAGGAATTCGTCGGCGCGTTCTTCGCTGTTCAGCAGATCGTCGGCGACGATTCCATTGCCGATCGCCTCGACCCGCATGAGCCAGGCTTCCGGCCGCTTTTCCGTGGCGACGGCATGCCTGATGCCGTCGATGTCGAGGCGACCGTGCGCTCCGGGTCCGATTCCCGCATATTCCTGGCCGCGCCAGTAAAGCAGGTTGTGCCGGCATTCCGCGCCGGGCAGCGCATGATTTGAGATCTCGTAGGCTGGCAGGCCGTGACGCGTGCAAACGTCCTGCGTGACGTCGTACAGCGCGCGCGCAATCGCTTCGTCGGGGGTCCTGAGTTTTCCGGCTGCGTGCAGGTCGAAAAACGGCGTACCCTCCTCGATAGTCAACTGGTAGAGCGACAGATGCTCCGCCGCTTCCGAGATCGCCTGCCGCAGTTCCTCGGTCCACATCGCTGGCGTCTGGCCGGGTCGCGCGTAAATCAGATCGAAGGAATAGCGATCGAAGACGGAGCGTGCGATCGCCACCGCCTCCAGCGCTTCGTGCGCGGTATGCAGGCGTCCGAGAGCCTTTAGCGAGGAATCGTCGAGCGCCTGCACGCCGAGCGACACGCGGTTGACGCCCGCTGCGCGATAGCCGCGGAATCGCGTGGCCTCGACGCTGGTCGGATTGGCTTCCAGCGTGACCTCGACGTCATCAGCGACGCCCCAATATTTTCCGATTGCGTCGAGGATCGCGCCAACGGTCTGCGGCCGCATCAAGGACGGGGTACCACCGCCGAAGAAAATGGAGGACACCTCCCGGCCGCGCGCGCGTGCGGCGGTGGTCTCGATCTCGCGCTTGAAAGCACGAACGAAGCGCTCTTCATCGATCGGCGCGTGGCGGACATGACTGTTGAAATCGCAATACGGGCATTTCGACAGGCAAAACGGCCAGTGCACATAGATGCCGAAGGCAGTGGTCGGATCAGCGCCGATCAAGAGCAATCTCCGCCAGCTTCACGAACGCGCGGGCGCGATGCGACAGGCCAAGGCCGCGCGGCGGAAGCCCGTGCTTTTCAATGCCCGTCATCTCGCCGAAGGTGCGCGTATGTCCGTCCGGGAGGAACGCAGGATCATAGCCAAATCCGGCCGTGCCCCGCGGCGGCCATACCAGCGTGCCGTCGACTCGTCCTTCGACTTCCTGGAGATGGCCGTCCGGCCACGCGACGCAGAGCGCCGAAACGAAGTGAGCCTTGCGCTTGTCCGCGCTCGTCGCGCCGCGCTCCTGCAGCAGGCGCTCGATCCGCGTCATCGCAACGGAGAAATCCTTGGTCTCGCCGGCCCAGCGCGCGGAATAGATGCCCGGCGCACCGTCAAGTGCGTCGACCACGAGGCCGGAATCGTCGGCAAAAGCCGGAAGCTTTGCGCTCAGGGCCGCAGCGGTCGCCTTGATCCGAGCATTGGCGCGGAAATCATCGCCTGTTTCCTCAGGCTCGCTGAGACCGAGCTCGCCTGCGGAGATTGCCTCGACGCCATACGGCGCAAGTAGCTCGCGCATCTCGGCGAGCTTGCCGGGATTGTGGGTGGCGATCACGAGCTTGCCGGCGATCCGACGATTCATGGCCGATCCTAGAGCCATTTCGACTTTGACGGAATTCAAAGTCAGGCTCCGGTTTCTTGTGTTGACGCAGTTTCTTGACGCGAACCGCTACCCACTCTGCTCGAAAACGCTATTGGAGGAGCATCCCGCGGAGCGCTCGCAGAACGAATCACGCCAACGCCATTTTCTGCAAATCCACCAGCCGTGCGACTCCTTTTTTCGCCAGCGCCATGAGCGCAAAAAATTCGTCGTCGGAAAAAGGTGTCTTCTCGGCGGTTCCCTGCACCTCGATGATGCGTCCCTCGCCGGTCATCACGAAGTTTGCATCGGTGTCGGCTTCCGAATCTTCTGCATAGTCCAGATCGAGGACGGGCGTGCCATTGTAGATACCGCATGAGATCGCTGCGACATTGTCTCGAAGCACGCTGTCTCGAAGCACGCTGGCCTTGAGCATGTTGCGGGCCTTCATCCAGTTGACGCAGTCGGCTAACGCGACCCATGCGCCGGTAATCGATGCGGTGCGCGTGCCGCCATCGGCCTGAATGACGTCGCAATCGACTGTGATCTGGCGTTCGCCGAGCGCCTCGAGATCGATTGCGGCACGCAAGGAGCGGCCGATCAGGCGCTGGATTTCGACGGTCCGGCCGCCTTGCTTGCCGGCGGAGGCCTCGCGCCGGGTTCGCTCCAGCGTGGCGCGCGGCAGCATTCCGTATTCGGCCGTCACCCAGCCCCGGCCCTGGCCCTTGAGCCACGGCGGCAGCCGCTCCTCTAGCGTCGCGGTGACCAGCACATGGGTATCCCCGAATTTCACCATGCAGGAGCCTTCGGCGTATTTGACCACGCCACGTTCCAGCGACACGGCGCGCAGTTCATCCGGTGCACGGCGGCTAGGCCGCATGGGAACCCTCCAGCTATTCTATGAAAATCGTCGTGCCGTGCTTTTAGGGGTGAGGAGCCGCACCGGCAAGGGTCAGAACTGCGATTGCCAAAGGCGGCTTGTAACTGGTGCGCCGGAGAGACAAACTAGATCCGGTCCCAGGCGCAACAGTCATTATACGCGGGAGATATCGTTGGCCCATCACGATCCGATCGGTCTGATTGCGCCGAACGCCGGGCTTGCCCAGTTGAACGAGCGGTCACGCGACATTTTTCGGCAGATCGTCGAAAGCTACCTTGCAACGGGCGAACCGGTGGGTTCCCGCAACGTTTCCCGCCTCATCGCGGTGCCGCTCTCGCCAGCGTCGGTCCGCAATGTGATGTCGGACCTCGAACAGCTCGGGCTGATTTATGCACCGCATACCTCAGCCGGCCGCTTGCCGACCGAGCTCGGCCTGCGGTTCTTTGTCGATGCCTTGATGCAGGTCGGCGATCTGACCGAGCCGGAGCGCCAGTCGATCCAGACTCAACTCGCGTCGGTGGGCAAGGCGCAATCGGTCGAGGCTGCATTGGGCGAGGCCTTGACACGGCTGTCCGGATTGACCCGGGCGGCGGCAGTGGTTCTGACGGCGAAATCCAATGTACGGTTGAAGCATATCGAGTTCGTCAGGCTGGAGCCCGACAAGGCGTTGGTCGTGCTGGTCGCCGAAGACGGGCAGGTCGAAAACCGCGTGCTGACGCTCCCCTCCGGCGTCCCGGCTTCGGCGCTGACGGAGGCGTCAAACTTTCTGAACGCTCGAATTCGCGGCCGGACGCTGGCCGAGGCAGGGCTCGAGCTTGAAACCGCGTTGACGCAGAGCAAGGCGGAGCTCGACCAGCTCACACAAAAGATCATCGCGGCAGGAATTGCGAGTTGGTCTGGCGGCGACAGCGACGACCGGCAATTGATCGTGCGCGGCCATGCCAACCTGCTCGGAGATTTGCATGCGATGGAGGACCTTGAGCGCGTGCGGCTGCTGTTCGACGACCTCGAAACCAAGCGCGGCGTGATCGATCTGCTTGGCCGCGCCGAACGCGCCGACGGCGTAAGGATCTTTATCGGTTCGGAGAACAAGCTGTTCTCGCTGTCCGGATCCTCGACGATCATCGCGCCCTACAGCGACGGCGCCGGCCACATCGTCGGCGTTCTCGGAGTGATCGGACCGACCCGGCTGAACTACGCGCGCGTGATCCCGATGGTGGATTACGCGGCCCGCATTGTCAGCCAGATGCTCGGCGGCTGAGCCCGCCCGCCGCCCTGTGCTTGATTTTTACGCCTGAAGCACGATATCCCGCACGACCATCCCTTTTAATTCGAGACCATGTGCAAGAAGGCTGTGTAATGACCGATTCCGACGGCAAATCAAACAATTCCGGCGATCCGGTTCCGGAGGCCGAGCCAGTGGTATCCAAGCCTTACATTATGCCCGACGATCCCGAGGAGGGGGCGGTTGAAGCGCTGACCAAGGAAGTCGCGGACGCCAAGGACCGGATGCTGCGTACGTTGGCGGAAATGGAAAACCTGCGCAAGCGCACCGCGCGGGAGGTGTCGGACGCGCGGACCTACGGCATCTCGGGGTTCGCTCGCGACGTGCTGGATATTGCCGACAATCTGCAACGCGCGCTTGATGCGGTGTCCGCCGAGGCACGCGCGGCCGCCGACCCCGGACTCAAAGCCCTGATCGAGGGCGTGGAGTTGACCGAACGCTCGCTGCACAACGCGCTGGAAAAACACGGTGTGAAGAGGTTCGATCCGGCTGGCGAAAAATTCGATCCGAACGTCCATCAGGCCATGTACGAAGTTCCCGATTCGTCCATCCCCGTCGGCACGGTCGCGCAGGTCATTCAGGCCGGCTACATGATCGGTGAGCGGATATTGCGTCCGGCGCTGGTAGGTGTTGCGAAGGGCGGAGCCAAGGCAGCCGCGTCCGAATGAATCCGCCCGTTCGCGGGCTTACCAATATTATGTCCTCGGGCTTGAATGCGAGAATCAAAGACCACTGGCCGATATTGGTTGCTGGTCGAGTTTTGAATTCGACATTCACGCCCGGGACGCGCGGCTAGGTGGGTCGCGAATGTCAAATTCACTCCACTAGCGCGGCCGGATACCGTCACGAACCGCGCGGAAGCGCGAAAAAGCTTCAGACCACCCATCCCGCGGCGTACTTCCGATCAGACGCATTGCCGTTTTCCCGCTGCCAAACACCAGCCACTGCACGACCGTCACTGGCGTATTCGTTCGTGTGTTCGTGCCGTCGATCCGCGTTTCAAAGCCGGGCGATCCGTTGATCCGCATCGACTCCGACATGGTGATACGTCCCTCACGGAGGTTCGGGATTGTGGCTGCGATGTCGCGTGCAAATCTGTCCCGATCGTCCGGTCGTTCAGGGACCGAACCGATCGGGCTGATAATCATAAAGGCTTTGCTGTCGATGTCGTTTTCCGCTTCTGCGTCGGAAAGCAGGATAACTGCTCCTGGTGCCAGCGTGCGGATCAATTTGAAGGAGCTCAATTCGCTCAGCTTGAAGGGCAGCAGGCCGAGTTGCTCCTCGACCGGTACGTCCTTGCGCAAGGCGACCGTTGCGAACATCTTTCGCACCGCTTCATCGGAATAGATCTTTCCGACGTTCTCTGGCACCTGCGCTGCGACGTATCCGGAAAATGTGCCGCCCGAAATCACCATTGAATAGCGCCGGACATTGTCGTCGCCGTTCTTGGCCGCCTCGACGATGAAATAACCCTGTCCGCTCGCGGTCTCGAGGCCTTGTGGCTTCTGGCCTCGAGGGTCGGCCACGTTCGATTTGGCGACGTTTTCCACGTCTCTGAAGGCGGTGACGGGGAGTTCGGCGACGATGACCTTGACCCGCTGATCCGCGGTTTCGAAACCCGGAAATGTCTTTGCCGGGGTCAGACCTATCAGCGGAACCAGCCCGATCCGGCTGCCCGGCGCATAGACCACGTCGTCGGCGAGGGCCGAATTTGCGCTGCCCAATATGCAAAGAGCGATCAATACGTGCAGAAGGTGTCTCATGCGCGCTTATTGGATTTGCATTAAGGCCGTTCAATGATCGCCAGGCCGGCGGTTCTGGAAGGAGATTTGACTGCCGCCTCAAGCGCATGATTCGTCGGCAATCGGCCGAACCTCTCGTCGCTGTTGTGCGGCGGCCTACCACCGTTTTGATTATGAGGCCAAGGTGTCCGGTGAGGCTGGGTTAATTATCTGCTTATTCGGGCCGTCCCTGGCTGTCCGGGATTGCAAAAGAATTGCGTTTTCATCCGGTGGAGAGTGGTCTGGTCCTTGCAGCCCCCACCCCCCCTCCTATATGAGGCTCACCGTCGCTAATCGCGAGTAATTGATATCTGGGGGTCTGGATGAGGGTGCCGTCAGGGCCTGGCCGGACTGCCGCAACAAGAAGGATATGAGGACCATGGGAAAGGTCATTGGGATCGACCTCGGCACCACGAATTCGTGCGTGGCGGTAATGGACGGCAAGACGCCGAAAGTCATCGAAAACGCGGAAGGGATGCGGACTACGCCGTCCATCGTTGCCTTTAGCGACGATGGCGAGCGTCTCGTCGGGCAGCCGGCCAAGCGCCAGGCTGTGACTAATCCCGAGCGGACCATTTTCGCAGTCAAGCGTCTGATCGGCCGGCGGTACGACGACCCCACGGTTGAAAAGGACAAGAAGCTTGTCCCTTACAAGATCTCGAAAGCCGGCAACGGCGACGCCTGGGTCGAGGCCGACGGCAAGACCTATTCGCCGTCGCAGATTTCAGCCTTCACGCTTCAAAAGATGAAGGAAACCGCCGAGGCTCATCTCGGTCAGAAGGTTGATCAGGCTGTCATTACAGTTCCTGCCTATTTCAACGACGCGCAACGCCAGGCGACCAAGGACGCCGGCAAGATCGCGGGCCTCGAAGTGCTGCGCATCATCAACGAGCCGACTGCGGCCGCGCTTGCTTATGGCCTCGACAAGTCGAAGGCCGGCACCATCGCTGTGTACGACCTGGGCGGCGGCACCTTCGACGTGTCGATCCTCGAGATCGGCGACGGCGTGTTTGAGGTGAAGTCGACCAACGGCGATACGTTCCTGGGCGGCGAAGACTTCGACATGCGCCTGGTCAACTATCTGGCTGACGAATTCCAGAAGGAGCAGGGCATCAACCTGCGCAACGACAAGCTGGCCTTGCAGCGGCTGAAGGAAGCCGCCGAGAAGGCCAAGATCGAGCTGTCGTCGACCACGCAGACCGAAATCAACCTGCCATTCATCACCGCTGACCAGTCAGGTCCGAAGCATCTGACGATGAAGCTTACCCGCGCCAAATTCGAGGCGCTGGTCGACGATCTGGTTCAGAAGACGATCGAGCCGTGCCGCAAGGCGCTGAAGGATGCCGGCCTGACGGCGGGCGAGATCGGCGAAGTGGTGCTGGTCGGTGGCATGACCCGCATGCCGAAGGTCCAGGAAGTCGTCAAGCAGTTGTTCGGCAAGGAGCCGCACAAGGGCGTCAACCCGGACGAGGTTGTCGCGATCGGCGCGGCGATTCAGGCCGGCGTGCTGCAGGGCGACGTCAAGGACGTGCTGCTGCTTGACGTCACGCCGCTGTCGCTCGGCATCGAGACGCTGGGCGGCGTGTTCACCCGCATCATCGATCGCAACACCACGATCCCGACCAAGAAGAGCCAGGTGTTCTCAACAGCCGAGGACAACCAGAATGCCGTCACCATCCGCGTTTTCCAGGGCGAGCGTGAAATGGCGGCCGACAACAAGGTTCTCGGCCAGTTCGATCTGATGGGCATTCCGCCCGCTCCGCGCGGCATGCCGCAGATCGAGGTGACGTTCGACATCGACGCCAACGGCATCGTCAACGTCTCGGCGAAGGACAAGGCGACCGGCAAGGAACAGCAGATCCGCATCCAGGCCTCGGGAGGTTTGTCGGAGGCCGACATCGAGAAGATGGTCAAGGACGCGGAAGTGAACGCAGCCGAGGACAAAAAGCGACGCGAGTCCGTCGACGCCAAGAACCACGCCGACAGTCTGGTGCACTCGACCGAGAAGGCTCTCGCCGAGCACGGCTCGAAGATCGAGGAAAGTGAGCGCCGCTCCATCGAGGATGCCGTCAGCGATCTGAAGGAGGCGCTGAAGGGCGACGACGCAGAGGCGATCAAGACCAAAACCAACACGTTGGCGCAGGTATCTATGAAACTCGGCGAGGCCATGTACAAACAGCAGGCGGAGGCCGATGCGGCCAAGGACGCCGCGAAGGACGATGTCGTCGATGCGGAGTTTACCGAAGTCGACGACGACAAGAACAAGAAGTCTGCTTAAACGGCAGGTATGACCATGGCCCCGGCCCCCAAGGAGTGCGCAGCGCGTCTCGGAGGACGGGGTCATGTTTGTTTAGGTGGGACGCTGCATCCAGCGACAAGCGAATTTCTGACGCGTTTTCCGGGATAAAACGACGTTCGGGCGGAATGGACTGATGTCGACCAAGCGCTGTTACTACGAAACCCTTGAGGTCGAGCGGAGTGCGGACGACACCAAACTCAAGGCGGCCTTCCGCAAGCTGGCGATGAAATGGCACCCGGACAGGAATCCGGGCGATTCGTCCAGTGAGATGCGTTTCAAAGAAATCAATGAAGCCTATGAAGTTCTGAAGGACGGCAACAAGCGGGCGGCTTACGACCGCTTCGGTCATGCCGCGTTCGAGCAGGGCGGCATGGGTGGCGGTGGCCCCGGGTTCGGAGCCGGCTTCGCCTCATCATTCTCTGACATCTTCGAGGACTTGTTTGGAATGGCCGGCCAGCGCGGTCGTACCGGCGGTCGCGAACGAGGCGGAGATCTTCGATACAACATGGAGATCACGCTGGAGGAGGCTTTTCAGGGTAAGACTGCTCAGGTCGAAATCCCAGTCTCGGTGACTTGCGAATCCTGCTCAGGCACGGGCGCCAAGGCCGGGACCAAGCCGAAGAACTGTTCGATGTGCGGCGGTGCTGGCCGGATCCGCCAAGCCCAGGGTTTCTTCACGCTGGAGCGCACCTGTCCTG
Source organism: Nitrobacter vulgaris (assembly GCF_031453995.1). Classification (NCBI taxonomy): domain Bacteria; kingdom Pseudomonadati; phylum Pseudomonadota; class Alphaproteobacteria; order Hyphomicrobiales; family Nitrobacteraceae; genus Nitrobacter; species Nitrobacter vulgaris. The sequence continues at coordinate 168,688 of NZ_JAVDPZ010000004.1, forward strand.
GCTGTCAGGGGCGGGGCCAGATGATTGAGGATCCCTGTCCGTCCTGCGGTGGGTCAGGTCGTGTCAACCGGGAACGCTCGCTATCGGTCAATATTCCCGCCGGCGTCGAGGATGGCACCCGCATTCGTCTGGCCGGCGAGGGTGAGGCGGGAATTCGTGGCGGCCCCCCGGGCGATCTCTACATTTTCCTCTCGCTGGCCCCGCATGAGTTCTTCCAGCGAGACGGTGCCGATCTGCATTGTCGCGTTCCGATCTCAATGGTTACTGCCGCGCTTGGTGGAGAACTTGAGGTGCCGACCATCGACAAAAGCAAGACCAAGGTGAGGGTGCCGTCTGGGACCCAGTCAGGCCGACGTTTCCGCGTTGCAACAAAGGGGATGCCAGTGCTGCGCTCCCGTCAGACCGGCGACATGTATGTGCAGATGGTGGTCGAAACGCCGCAAAATCTGACCAAGAGGCAACAGGATCTCTTGGCCGAGTTCGAAAAGCTATCTTCGGGTGAGACTCAACCCGAGACGGCAGGTTTCTTCACTAAGGTCAAAGACTTCTTCGGCACTCGCGCCACTCCGTAATGACCGTTTTGCTTGACCGTGTCGATTGTCGGTTGTACCTGTGTATAACTTAAGCCTGACTTCCTGCCAGTAGTGACCCACCTGGGTGCGAAATGCCTTTGCAATTGTCCGCGCGTGCGTCGAAGAAACCCCTTCGTCTTGACGACGAGGTACGCTTTCTCCGCTCGTGGATTGAAAAGCCGCTCCATATGGGTGCCGTCATGCCGTCCGGCCGCATCCTGGCACGCACGATGGCGCAGTATGTCGATGTCGGATCGTCCGATCCGGTCATCGAACTGGGACCGGGGACCGGTGCGATCACCAACGCGCTGATTGAGCACGGCGTCGATCAGAAGCGGTTGGTGTTGGTTGAATACGATCCTGGTTTTTGTGCGCTACTTCGCGACCGCTACCCGCAGGCAACGGTTGTGCAGGGTGATGCCTATACGTTGCGAGATTCGCTGTGGAACGTGCTGAGCGCTCGCGCCTCGGCGATTGTCTCCGGGCTGCCGCTTGTCACCAAGCCGATGTTGACCCGGCTCAAATTGATCCGGGACGCCTTCGCGACGCTCGCTCCCGGCGCCCCGTTCGTGCAGTTCACCTATTCGGTCGTCCCTCCCATTCCCAAATCTCTCCCCGGTATTTCGACCGAAGCGTCCGAGCGGATTTGGATGAACCTCCCTCCTGCACGCGTCTGGGTATATCGCAAGCGCTGATGAGCTCGTGTGGTGGTTCAGAAGTTCGCTATTTTTTCTCTGCGAGTGCTTCGAGCGAACCTCTGAACCCAAACCACAAGATAGCGTTTTCGAGCGAAGGGATCCGGTTCGCGGGAAGAAAACGCGTCTAATCAATAGACGGAGTCTTTCACCGTTTCCGTGAAACGGGGAAAGAGAATTATGAACGTGCTAACGCCCTTTCGAATCTGAAGCCCGCTCTGGAAGGCGCCGCACAATGAGGCAAACTTCAGATTCAGGGCACGAGCGCGGCGGCTGGTGTCCCTGCAATGCGATCGACAGTTCTGTTCGCACCGAAAATTCTCATCATTCCCGGCTCGCTTCGCACCGGCTCGCAGAATGCAAGGCTTGCCGCCGTCGTAGCCGAGGAATTTGTTCGAGCCGATGTCGAGGTCACCCGAATTTCGCTTGGAGACTTCCCGCTGCCGATCTACGACGCCGATCTACAGGCAAATTCCGGCGTGCCCGCAAGCGCCATCAACCTCAAGCAGATGATCGGGGCGCATCATGGGATTCTTATCGTGACGCCCGAATACAACGCCTCGCTGCCGCCATTGCTCAAGAATGCGATCGACTGGATATCATGCGTACAAAGTCCGCATGAAGCACGCGGTCAGGTTTTCCATGAACGCGCGTTCGCGATCGCCTCGGCCTCCGCGGGCCGGTTTGGCGGCGCAAGATGTCTGGCTCAGTTGCGTCTGATACTTACGGCGTGCGGGGCGATGGTGATTCCTAATCAGCTCGCGCTGTCGTTCGCCGGCGAAGCCTATGACGATATGGAACGGTTGAAGCGTTCGGCGGATGCGGATGCGCTGAAAAAGATGGTACGCCAGTTGATCACCATCGCCGGGGATATGCGATGAGGCCGCGCCTGATGTGAGGCACTGCGCTGATGTAGACCTGATCGGTTGCCGCGAAACGCAGCCCCCGCTATACCCGAAGAGCATTTGAGGAGTCGTGGCTGACATGCGTTTGATCGTTGCAGGAGCAGGCGGCCGGATGGGCCGCGCGCTGGTGCGCGCGATCGCGGAAACCGGTGACGCAGTGCTGGCCGGCGCGCTTGAGGCGCCCGGATCCGAGCTGATCGGGAAAGACGCCGCCGTCCTGGCCGGACTTCCCGCCAGCGGAATCGAAGTGTCGGCAGATCTCTGGTCTTTATCGGCAAATGCCGACGGTATTTTGGATTTTACGGTTCCGGCCGCGACCATCGCGAACGTTGCCGTCGCTGCCGAGCGGGGTCTGGTTCATGTCATCGGCACCACCGGACTCTCAGCGTCGGATATGGCGGTGATCCGAAGCGTGACCTCACGTACGGCGGTTGTGCAGTCGGGCAATATGAGTCTGGGCGTCAATCTGCTCGCCGCGCTGGTGAAGCGGATGGCGCAATCACTCGACGAGAGTTTCGATATTGAGATTCTCGAGATGCATCACAGAGCCAAGATCGACGCGCCTTCGGGCACCGCGTTGATGTTGGGACAGGCGGCGGCTGACGGCCGCAAGATCGGGCTGGATGAGCGCGCGGTACGCGGGCGAGATGGCCTGACCGGCGCCCGCAAAGCGGGCGACATCGGTTTTGCCTCGCTCCGTGGCGGCTCCGTGTCCGGAGATCACAGCGTCATCTTCGCGGGTCCGTATGAGCGCATAACGTTGTCGCATCACGCCGAAGACCGGATGATCTTTGCCCATGGTGCGTTGAAGGCCGCGAAGTGGGCGCGCGGCAAGGCGCCCGGGCTTTATTCAATGGCCGACGTGCTTGGGTTGGGCGTTTAGAATTTAAGAAACGGAGCAGGCAGAATGAGCGAACGTCTTCTGGTGCTCGTGCGTCACGGCCAGAGCGAATGGAATCTGAAAAATCTGTTCACTGGCTGGAAGGATCCGGATCTGACGGATCTTGGCGTGACTGAAGCGAAGGATGCAGGGCGCAAGCTGAAGGGGCAGGGCTTTGTTTTCGACGTTGCCTTTACCTCGACGTTGATCCGCGCAGAGCACACGCTCGACCTTGTGCTGAAGGAATTAGGCCAGACCGGAATTCCGATCAGGAAAGATCAGGCGCTGAATGAACGGGACTACGGCGATCTTTCGGGTCTCAATAAGGACGAGGCTCGTAAGAAATGGGGTGACGAACAGGTGCTGATCTGGCGCCGCTCGTATGACGTGCCTCCGCCCGGCGGCGAGAGCCTGAAAGATACGCTGGCGCGCACGCTGCCGTACTTCGTGCAGGAAATCCTGCCATGCGTCCTCCGTGGCGAGTGCACGCTCGTCGCGGCGCACGGCAATTCGCTGCGCGCGCTGGTCATGGTGCTGGAAAAATTGTCGCCGGAACAAATCCTCGCGCGCGAACTGGCAACCGGTGCGCCGGTGATCTATCGGCTCAATGCCGATGCGACAGTGGCCTCGAAACTTGATCTCGCAGCCTGATAAACTTCATTCTCGAGTCTTTTCGTCGCTTCACGGGACCAGTGAAAGACTCTAGCTTTTTGATTTGACGCATTTTCTTCACGCGAACCGGGACTCCCCTTCGCTCGAAAAGGCTATAGGCCGATCTGCCCGGCTTCCCACCCCAGCATTGCTTGCTTGCGGGTGAGTCCCCAGTGATACCCGGTCAGCGCGCCGCTTTTGCCGAGCACGCGATGGCAGGGCACAACGAATGATACGGGGTTCTTGCCGACGGCGGCGCCCACAGCGCGCGAGGCGTTCGGGCGATCGACATTGGCAGCAATGCTCGAATAGGTCGTGGCCTTTCCCATGGGAATCCTGAGCAGGGTCTGCCAGACCCGAACCTCGAAATCCGTCCCGATCAGAACCACACGCAGCGGCTGATCTGCTCGCCAGAGCCTCGTATCGAACACGCGCTGCGCCAGCGCACCGGTGCGACCGGCATCCTCAACATAGGTTGCATTGGGCCACCGCCGCTTCATGTCGGCAAGCGCGGTCTGCTCCTCGCCTGGGTCGGCGAAAGCGAGTCCGGCGAGTCCACGGTCGCTGGCAATCACGATCGCGATGCCGAAGGGCGAGGGATGAAAGCCGAAAGCGAGCTTCATGCCGGAGCCGCCGTTCTTCCATTGGCCGGGCGACATCGCTTCATGCGTGACGAACAGGTCATGCAGGCGCCCCGGACCTGACAGGCCGGAATCGAGGGCTGCGTCCAGCACGCTGGCGGAATTGCGCAACAGCCCCTTGGCGTGGTCGAGCGTCAGCGCCTGCATGAACAACTTCGGAGTCAGGCCTGCCCAGCGCCGGAACAGATGATGCAGTTCGTCGGACGTCACTCCAGCGGAGTCAGCCATCGCTGCGATGGGAGGCTGCGAGCGCCAGTTTTCCGAGATGAAGGCGATAGCTCGCCGTACGGCGTCGTAGTCGCGAAATGCGGCACCCGGCGCGTCCGTGATGCAAGAATCACTCGGAGCGAGATTTTTCGTGAGCGTCATCATGGCCAAGATGTAGAACGGCTGCCGTCTCGCAGCCACCCGATTTACCGCGGCCCTCAAGTCGCCAGATTGTAGGTCGGTCCGCGTTTTGCGAGTTGGAGCGCTGCTGATAAGGCTTTAACGAAACTCAACTTCTCGTCCGGACCAAGAAAACTTGCGATCGAGATCCGGCGGCCGCGCGAAACCAGATAAAGCCGCTCAATGCCATATTCCTCGTGGATTTTCTGGTCGAGATGCACCCACAGCGGATTGGAAACCCACTCGACGATGTGACCGCGGTGACTGGTGCGGCGCACCCGCAACTCATAATGGGTGATGGAGATTTCCTCGGTCGCTTGGGCGCGCCGGAAGCTGATGCGGAAAGCCCAGTAGATGGCGAGGACGTCGAGACCTAAAAAGCCGAACACCGGCCAGGCGCCCATCATCAGGAATATCATTCCCGCGACAAAGCTTCCCACGGCTACAATCGTCATCATCACAACAAATCCAGTTTGAGACAACGAGCGATGGGGCGTTAGCAGCGCTGAAAACAGCGTCTGTTCAGGTAACTTCGGACCAGCCTGTGTATGGTCTAATGTCATTGGAAATCCACTATACCACGATCATGTCCAAAAACACCCGCCGCACATTTTCAAGGCTGAAGCCCGCTGGCGCCGGGACCGACAAACCACCCTCGAACAGCCCTGCGGCGAATTCTCGGCAGCAAAAAACCACCGCGGCGAAATCTGAGCAGCCCGCGACGGCAAAAAAAAGGAAAACCGGAAAGCCGGCGGCACGCCAGACGGGGCCGACCTCCAAGGCCAAGCAGCCTTCCAGCGCGACGCAGGGATCCGCAGTGCTCCCGCCACCCCTTAAGCCCTGGACGCCAGCCGAAGTCCGTGAAGCCTTTGTGCGCTTCCGCAAAGCCAATCCCGAGCCCAAGGGCGAACTCGAGCACCTCAACCCCTACACGCTGCTCGTCGCCGTGGTGCTGTCGGCTCAGGCGACCGACTCCGGCGTCAACAAGGCCACTCGGGCGTTGTTCGCTATCGCCGACACGCCTGCCAGGATGCTGGCGCTCGGGGAGGAGAAGGTCCGCGACTATATCAAGACCATCGGGCTCTATCGCACCAAAGCGAGAAATATCATAGCGCTCTCCGAAAAACTGCTTGCGGAGTTTGATGGCGAGGTCCCGCACAGCCGGGCAGGGATCGAATCGTTGCCCGGCGCGGGACGCAAGACCGCCAATGTCGTGCTCAATATGGCCTTCGGGGAGCACACCATGGCGGTTGACACTCATGTTTTCCGCGTCGCCAATCGCACCGGTATGGCACCAGGCAAGACGCCTCTTGACGTCGAGCTTGGGCTCGAACGCGTCATCCCCGACCAATTTATGCTGCATGCGCATCACTGGCTGATCCTGCATGGACGCTACACTTGCCTAGCGCGATCACCGCGCTGCGCGGTGTGCCTAATCAATGACCTATGCCGTTGGCCCGAAAAGACGCTAGAGGGCTCCCGGTCATAATCGTCTGGTCCGGATGGCGCGGATACCTCCATCTTTAACAGTAACCGGGTACGCAGCGTTAGGTTCCCGTGAGTCCGACTCTGATGTCGCGTGCGTTTGCGAACAACGAAAAGGCCCCGGCGAGACCGGGGCCTTGACACGATGCGCCTCATTGCGAGCAAACGATGACGGACCAGGAGCGATCCAGATCCGTCACAAGGAAGCTGCGCTTATTTGGTGTCGGTGCGCTGTTTCAGAGCGGTGCCGAGAATGTCACCCAGCGTCGCGCCAGAGTCGGAAGAGCCATACTGCGCGATGGCTTCCTTCTCTTCGGCCACTTCGAGCGCCTTGATCGAGACCTGCACCTTGCGGGCCTTCTTGTCGAACTGGATGACACGGGCATCGACCTTTTCGCCGACGGCGAAACGCTCGCTGCGCTGGTCGTTGCGGTCCCGCGCCAGTTCCGAGCGCTTGATGAAGGTCTGGAACTCGGTGCCGGAAATCTGCACCTCGATGCCGCCGTCCTTGACCTCAAGCACCTCGCAGGTGACGACCGCGCCCTTCTTGACGTCGCCCGGTTCGGCAAACGGGTCGCCCTCAAGCTGCTTGACGCCAAGCGAGATGCGCTCCTTCTCGACATCGACGTCGAGCACGACGGCCTTGACCATGTCGCCGCGCTTGAAATTGTCGATGACCTGCTCGCCCGGCTGCTTCCAGTCGAGGTCGGAGAGGTGGACCATGCCGTCGACATCGCCCTCCAGGCCCAGGAACAGGCCGAACTCGGTCTTGTTCTTGACCTCGCCCTCCACGGTCGATCCGACCGGGTGCTTCTCGACGAATGCCTCCCAGGGATTGCGCATGGTCTGCTTGAGGCCGAGCGAGATGCGGCGCTTGACGCTGTCGACCTCGAGCACCTGCACCTCGACTTCCTGTGAGGTCGAGACAATCTTGCCCGGATGCATGTTCTTCTTGGTCCAGGACATTTCCGAGACGTGGATCAGACCCTCGATGCCCGGCTCCAGCTCCACGAAGGCGCCGTAATCGGTGATGTTGGTGACGCGGCCGGTGAAGCGGGAGTTCAGGGGATACTTCGCTTCGATGCCCTGCCAGGGATCGTCGAGCAGCTGCTTCATGCCGAGCGAGATGCGGTGGGTCTCGTGGTTGATCTTGATGATCTTGACCTTCACCGTCTGGCCGATCGCCAGCACTTCGGTCGGATGGTTGACGCGGCGCCAGGCGATGTCCGTGACATGGAGGAGGCCGTCGATGCCTCCAAGATCGACGAAGGCGCCATAGTCGGTGATGTTTTTCACCACGCCGTCGATCACCTGACCCTCTTCGAGGTTCTGCACCAACTCTTGTCGCTGTTCGGCGCGGGTCTCTTCCAGCACCGTGCGGCGGGAGACCACGATATTGCCGCGCCGGCGATCCATCTTGAGGATCTGGAACGGCTGCGTGTTGTTCATCAGCGGACCGACGTCGCGAATGGGACGGATATCCACCTGGGAGCGCGGCAGGAAGGCGACGGCGCCGTCCAGATCGACGGTGAAGCCGCCCTTGACCTGATTGAAGATGACGCCGTGCACCTTCTCGTTATTCTGGAATGCTTTTTCGAGCTTGCCCCAACTTTCCTCGCGGCGCGCTTTGTCGCGCGACAGCACGGCTTCGCCGAGCGCGTTCTCGATGCGATCAAGGAACACCTCGACCTCGTCGCCGACCTTCAGGGCGCTCTCGCGACCGGGTCCGGAGAATTCGCGCAGCGCCACGCGGCCTTCAGTCTTGAGGCCGACGTCGATGACGGCCATATCCTTCTCGATCGCGACCACCTTTCCCTTGATGACGGAGCTTTCCTGCAGGCTGCCGCCAGCGAAAGACTCATCGAGCATCGCGGCGAAATCGTCACGGGACGGATTGAGGGTATCAGTCGAAGCCATGTGTTCTCCAATGCGGGGTACTTGCCGGCCGTTCGGGTTGATGTGCGTTTCGCGCGGGAAGGGTCAGGGTCCGCAGTCCTGACGACCGTCGTGCAGAGAGCAACAACGGGCCGGCAGAAGCCTTCACGTTCGAGACGATGATTTGATCCGGAGCCTGATACGAGCGATCGATCGCAAGGACGATCGATATGGAGACTGAGCGGGACATTCCTCCAATGGCGGCGGGAATTTGAGATTCCGGCCGGTCCGCTCGGACAGCCTCGACACTTCGACGATGGTCCGGATGCCGTGGATATACCGTCAAAGCCGCAAGCGAACAAGGCTTTTGTAAAACGTCCTACAGTGGTTTCGAGGGAATTGGATACCGGTTCGCGTGAACAAAATGCGTCAAATCAAAATCATAGAGTTCCGCTTCTGATGAATCACGCGCGGCCGGAACCGATCCTCACCGCCTCGACGATCGCAATCGCCGCTTTCAGGCCGGCCTCGATGTCAAGATGGGAGTTGTCCAGCACATGGGCGTCCGCGGCCGCTTTCAGCGGTGCGACGGGCCGGTTGCGGTCCCGTTCGTCGCGCTTGAGGATATCAGCTAGAACCACAGCCTCATCGGCCTCCTCGCCACGCGCCCGCGCTTCCAGCGTGCGCCGCCGGGCCCGCACGACAGGATCGGCCACCACGAAAATCTTCACGTCGGCGTCCGGGCAGATCACGGTTCCGATGTCACGGCCGTCAAGCACCGCGCCGGGCGGCTCGGCTGCGAATTGGCGCTGGAAGGTCAGAAGCGCCTCGCGCACTCCGGGAAACGCCGAGACCACCGAGGCGGCCTCACCGATCGCCCGGGTTTTCAGGGCCGGATGGCCGAATTTTTCCGGGTCGAGCTCATGCGCGGCCGCGACCGCGTGTGCCTCGTTGGCCAGGTCCGCGCCGATGTCGAGCAGGGCCTTCGCGACCGCACGATAGATCACCCCGGTATCGAGATGGCGGAAGTGATAGTGATGCGCCAGCCGCTTGCCGAGCGTGCCTTTTCCCGAAGCGGCAGGTCCGTCGATGGCGATGATCATGCGAAATCCGCTCCCAACCGCTGCATCATCGGAACAAAATCGGGGAAGCTCGTGGCGATGAAGGCGATGTCGTCGACCTTGACCGGCGCGTCCGAGGCGCAGCCCATCACCAGCGCCGACATCGCGATGCGATGATCCATGTGGGTGGTGACGAGACCGCCGCCGGGCACACGGCCGCGGCCTTCGACGATAAGGTCGTCGCCGGCGATCTCGACTGCGACGCCGTTGACGCGCAGCATCGCTGCGGCGGCTTCGAGGCGATCGGATTCCTTGACGCGCAATTCGTGCAGGCCGCGCATGACGGTGGTGCCTTCGGCAAAAGCTGCGGCGACCGAAAGCACGAGATACTCGTCGATCATCGACGGCGCGCGTTCCGCCGGCACCTCGACCCCGCGCAGCTTCGATGCGCGCACGCGCAGCTGCGCCATCGGTTCGCCGGCATCAAGGCGTGTTTCGCTCTCCTCGATCGACGCGCCCATCTCGCGCAGCGTGACGAACAGGCCAGTTCGCAACGGGTTTGTCATCACGTCGTCTAGCACGATGTCGGAGCCTGCGGTGATCAGCGCGGCAACAATCGGAAACGCTGCCGATGACGGATCGGCTGGCACGGTGACTCCGGCCCCGTGCAGTTCGGGCTGTCCGGTCAGCGATATCCGGCGGCCGTGCGCCTCGTCGGCCACGGAAACGATGTCGGCGCCAAAATGCTTCAGCATCAGCTCTGTGTGGTCGCGGCTGGCTTCGCGCTCGATGACCGTCGTGACCCCAGGAGCTGACAGTCCCGCCAGGAGCACCGCCGATTTGATCTGCGCCGAGGCCACCGGCGTGCGGTAAACGATCGGCAGCGGATCGTGCGCGCCCTCAAGCGTCAGCGGTAGGCGGCCGCCGTCGCTTTGTGAGATCACCCGCGCGCCCATCAATTCCAGAGGATCGAGAATGCGCCGCATCGGCCGCGAGCGCAACGAGCCATCGCCATCAAAGGCTGCCCTAATAGGGCAGCCGGCCACCGCGCCCATCACCAGGCGGCATCCAGTGCCTGAATTGCCGAAATCAAGCGGCGCCTGGGGCGTCGCGAATCCGCTGGTGCCGACGCCGCGCACCGACCAGGCGATCCCGCCTTTGTCGTCGGTCCGTTCGACCTTCGCTCCCAGCGCCTGCATCGCCCGGGCCGTGTTAAGCACGTCCTCACCCTCGAGAAGGCCCCAGATTCGGGTTTCACCAACCGCCAGCGCGCCCAGGATCAGCGCCCGGTGGGAAATCGATTTGTCTCCGGGCACCCTGACGCGCCCCGTCAATGACTGGCATTTTCGCGCCTCAAGCGGCATGGTCTGGCCGGAAAGAGTCAAGTTGCACGTCCCCGTTGTGGCGGCTGGTATCACAGGGACGACGGCGCGTCACGCCTGCGAGCCGGTCTGCAAAGCGCTATTGACAGGGCCGCCGCAACTAGCCAAGTGAAGCACCGTTTTTCAAGAACTCCCGGGATTCCAACACGTGGCCAAATCCGAGCTCGGAACCAAGCGCATTTGCCCGACGACTGGCAAAAAGTTCTACGATCTGAACAAGACCCCGGTGATCTCGCCCTACACCGGCGAGGTCGTGCCGATCGTCGTGGCGCCGGTTCGGGGGCGAGGCGAGGCCGCCCGCGCCGCCGCTTCTGCGCCTTCCACATCCGACGCTACGCCGGAGGCCGAGACCGAAGAACTGGTTTCGCTGGAGGAGGCCGATGCCGAGGAGAACAGCGGAAAGGTCAAGAAGGCCGTCGTCCCAGAGTCTGAGGATGATATCGAGATCGACGACAGCCTCGACGACGACGAGGACGATGACTCCACCTTCATCGCCGACGAGGAAGAGGGCGACGAGGATGTGACCGATATCATCGGTGACGTAGGAGATGACGAGGAGACTTGAGATCGGCCCTGAACTGTGGTTCAGGGTCTTTGCAGATCGCGCCGCTCCCATTGGGTGGGGTCGGTCGAGGGGCCATAGCTCAGCTGGGAGAGCGCTTGCATGGCATGCAAGAGGTCGGCGGTTCGATCCCGCCTGGCTCCACCATATGCCGTCATCTTCCGAGGCGTGGCGATGTATGCCGGCGCCGGACAAGCGACATCCCTTCTAGCGCCTGTGAGGACAAATGGCGCGATCCTGACCTAATTCCAAAGCCTTAAAGGGTAGGTCGCACATCTTGAATGGCGTGCAAATCATGCCATATTTTGAGTTGACCGGCTGGGAGCACCAGACGGCCAAGCGGGGTGCCGCAAGGGCCCTGCGCGTTGACCCGCCGAAGTGTAGGCGGTTCGGCGATCCGGATCATACGCCAATAAAGTTGGCGCGCGACCGGACGCAAAACCGGTTTCACTTTGCTGGTCGCGCGCGTCAAAGTCGCTTCGAGAGGACTTTGTAATGTCTCGTGTTCCTTCGTTGTCCAGTCCGTTCCTTTTGGGATTCGACGAGATCGAGCGGGCGCTCGACCGCGTCGTCAAAGGCGCCGACGGTTATCCTCCCTACAACATCGAGCGGTGCGACCGTGACAGCGGAGAGCCCGAACGCCTGCGGATCACGCTGGCGGTGGCGGGATTTACCCGCGACCAGCTTGATGTAACCATTGAGGAAAATCAGCTTGTGATCCGAGGCCGGCAACAGGAGGATAAAGCCCGGCAATATATCCATCGCGGCATTGCCGCGCGCCACTTCCAGCGTACCTTTGTGCTGGCGGAGGGAATGTTGGTGCTGGGCGCGGACCTCAAAAACGGGCTATTGTCTATCGATCTGGCCAGGCCGGAACCTGAAAGGGTCGTTAAGACAATCGCGATCAATGAACACGAATGATGCATGACCCGAAAAAAGACCGGTTATCCGGCAAAAAAAGCTTTCGGGTGCAACGAGTAGCGGACTCGACCGCTTAGTCTAGCAAAAGGAGTCGAGACCATGAGTGAAGTGATTTCTACGTTCCGACCCGAAAACGTTTCGACCGAAGCGCTGGCGCAGCTTGGCGAGGGCCACATTGCCTATGTGAAGCAGGTTCGTTCCGAGGACGTTCCGGATCTGTTTCCGCAGGCGCCGAAAATCGCGCCCGGTCTCATGCTGTTCGCACTGCATGCTGCTGACGGCACGCCGATCATGCTCACCGATTCGCGCGAGGCCGCGGTCGCGAGCGCCTGGAGCAATGAATTGCAGGCCGTCAGCGTTCACTAGCGGTCATGCCGCAAAAAACGGGTACCGGCCTGCGATCAGAATACGAGCAAGTATCCGTTGAATGAGCCGCGTCGATTGCGCGGCGGAGTTGGCGGGAAGCGGCGGCGCGTTGAGCGCTGTCGCTTTCTGGAGCAGGGATGAGCAGAGGCCAGCATCGACCCCAAAATATTGCAATCGATTGATCATGATCGATCCGATCCCCAAATCATCTTGATCGAGGCCTCGCATCCGGCCGCGCGAGGCCTTCGCGGATGACAGCATTCGACGGTTGCATTTGACCTTGAGCGGCCGGCCTGTATGGTCACGCCAAGCTGTTGAACCTTCGGGAAAAACCTTATGCCTGCCTATCGCTCCCGCACTTCCACACACGGTCGCAACATGGCCGGCGCTCGCGGCTTGTGGCGCGCCACCGGTATGAAGAACGAGGACTTCGGCAAGCCGATCATTGCGGTGGTCAACTCCTTCACCCAATTCGTGCCCGGGCACGTTCACCTCAAGGATCTCGGCCAGCTGGTGGCGCGCGAGATCGAGAAGGCCGGCGGCGTCGCCAAGGAATTCAACACCATCGCGGTGGATGACGGCATTGCGATGGGCCACGACGGCATGCTCTACAGCCTGCCCTCGCGCGAGGTCATCGCCGACAGCGTCGAATACATGGTCAACGCGCATTGCGCTGACGCCATGGTCTGCATCTCCAATTGCGACAAGATCACGCCCGGTATGCTGATGGCGTCGCTGCGCCTCAACATTCCATCGGTGTTTGTCTCCGGAGGCCCGATGGAATCGGGCAAGGTCACACTCAACGGCAAGGTCAAGTCCGTCGACCTGATCGACGCCATGGTCGCCGCCGCCGACGACAATGTGAGCGACGCCGATGTCGAGGCGCTCGAACGCTCGGCATGTCCGACCTGCGGCTCGTGCTCGGGCATGTTTACCGCCAACTCGATGAACTGCCTGACCGAAGCGCTCGGCCTCGCATTGCCCGGCAACGGCTCAGTGCTCGCCACCCATGCCGACCGCAAAGGTCTGTTCGTCGAGGCCGGACATCTCATTGTCGATCTCGCGCGGCGCTATTACGAACAGGACGACGAGCGGGTGCTGCCGCGTTCGGTCGCGAGCTTCAAGGCGTTTGAAAACGCGATGACGCTCGATATTTCGATGGGCGGCTCCACCAACACCGTGCTGCATCTGCTCGCCGCGGCTTACGAAGGCGAGGTGCCCTTCACCATGAAGGACATCGACCGGCTGTCGCGCCGCGTGCCGGTCTTGTGCAAGGTCGCACCCTCCGTGCCGGACGTGCATCTGGAAGACGTGCATCGCGCCGGCGGCATCATGGGTATTCTCGGCGAACTCGATCGCGCCGGTCTGATCGACGCCGGCCTGCCCACGGTTCACAGCACCTCGCTGAAGGATGCGCTGGAGCGCTGGGACATCAAGCGGACGAAAAGCGAGAGCGTGCGCACCTTCTACATGGCCGCGCCGGGGGGTGTCCGCACCGAAGTCGCGTTCAGTCAGGACAAGCGCTTCGAGGAGCTCGACGCCGACCGCGCCAAAGGTTGCATCCGCGATGCCGAACACGCCTTTTCAAAGGACGGCGGTCTCGCCGTGCTTTACGGCAACATCGCGCGCGACGGCTGCATCGTGAAAACCGCGGGCGTGGACGACAGCATCCTGACCTTCTCAGGTCCCGCGCGCGTTTTCGAAAGCCAGGATGCAGCGGTGGACGCCATCCTTGGCAACAGAATCAAGCCAGGAGACGTGGTGTTGATTCGCTACGAGGGGCCGCGCGGCGGCCCCGGAATGCAGGAGATGCTGTATCCGACCAGCTATCTGAAATCGAAGGGGCTAGGCAAGCAGTGTGCGCTGATCACGGACGGCCGCTTCTCCGGCGGCTCGTCGGGTCTGTCGATCGGCCATGTCTCGCCGGAAGCAGCGGAGGGTGGTGCGATCGGTCTCGTCGAGGAAGGTGACGCCATCGCGTTCGACATTCCGAACCGGAAGGTTCATCTCGACGTCAGCGACGCTGAGCTGGAGCGTCGCCGCACGGCGATGGAGTCGAGGGGCGACAAGGCGTGGAAGCCGGCCGCTCCGCGCAAGCGCCGCGTGACGATGGCGCTGAAGGCCTACGCTGCGCATGCCACCAGCGCCGCGCTCGGCGCCGTGCGTGTGGTGAAGGAATAGCGTGCTCGGGTTGACGCTTTTCGTCATAGTTGGGCATTGCCGTTCACCGAACGGCGAACGTTGTCCGCGTATGGGCTGAGCCTCCATGTCTTCGAACGCCCGAGGCAGAACGACGTGTGCGTCTGACCCAAGACCGGGCATGACAGATCCAGTTCCTGTCGTGAATGTTTGCCCGAAGCGTTAGAGCCTTCTTTTCACGGAAACGATAAAAGACTCCAGCTTTTTGATTTGACGCGTTTTCTTCACGCGAGTTCGCAATGTCGGAGTGGTCCGTTCCGTCAAAATAAGAATCGCTCCAGGGTTTGCTGGATTCGCAGCGATCAGGGGACTGTCGCCGGCGGCAGCGCCAGCACGGAATAGATCGCTTGCGCATCGCGGGAGGCGCGCAGCTTGTTGGCGATGTCCTGATCGCGCAGCAGCCGTGCGATCCGCGCCAGCGCCTTCAGATGATCCGCGCCGGCGCCCTCGGGAGCGAGCAGCAGGAAGACGAGATCGACCGGCTGCCCATCCATTGCTTCAAAATCGATCGGACGGTCGAGTCGCGCGAAAAGACCGAATATCTTGTCGAGTTTTTGCAGCTTGCCGTGCGGGATCGCGACACCGTAGCCGACAGCCGTGGTTCCGAGCTTCTCGCGCCGCAACAGCACCTCGAAAATCGCGCGGTCGTTCTGTCCCGTCAATTCAGCGGCACGCGCGGCCAGTTCCTGCAGCGCCTGCTTCTTGCTGTTGACCTTCAATGCAGGAATGATCGCCTCGGGTGCGACCAGATCGGTAATCATCATATGACGTTCCGAGGTGAGGTTTGCCGTCAGGTTGCGAAAGACACGTCAGACAAGCAGCAACAAACGTGAGCCCACATACGGGCGAACGCACACGCTAAGCGGTTCGCGGCCCTCCGGCCAGGATGACCGGCCTTATAGTCTAACGCGAGCCCGATGCCAATTCCCGAACTTTTATGTAGACCGATCGGGAAGGCCGCGGCCCATATGGATCGTCGTCCCAAGCGTCAATGGCAACAAGTCAGGCCGCGCCGTTGACGGACGGCGGGTCGATCCAGCCCACATTGCCATCAGGTCTGCGATAGATCATGTTTACGCGGCCGCTGGAGCCATGCTGGAACACCAACATGGGTGCGCCGGTGAAATCGAGTTCCATCACCGCTTCGCTGACCGAGAGCCGCCTCAGCGAGGTGACGGTTTCTGCGATGATCACCGGATTGAAGGCGGTGACCTCGTCTTCGCCGTCCACAGCTGGCGCCTCGATAACGTAGCTCGGTGCGTCGAGCCCGGCGATCGCCTCCGCAGCGGCGTGCGCTTTGCGCGCCGAGCGATCCTTGAGACGGCTCTTGTAGCGGCGCAGACGCTTTTCGATTTGCAGCAGCGCCTGATCAGCGCTCGCATAGGCATCCGCGGCATTAGATTCAGCCTCGAGCGTTACTCCAGAATCCAGATGCAGCGCGCAGTCGGTGCGGAATCCGAAACCGTCCTTGCTCAGCGTGATGTGGCCCGAATATTGTCCATCAAAGTATTTTCGGAGAACCTCGTCGGTACGGTTGTTGAGGCGCCCTCGCAGCGCCTCGCCGACGTTAATGCTCTTGCCCGAGATTCGAAGTGTCATGACAAGCCTCATCGATCATGAGTGGGGAGAGATTATCGGGTGTCGCGGGTGCGCAATCAAGCCGGTGCGGCATTGCGCGAGCGGTTCGGCGACGGAGCAGACGCCGTCTGCGCGCCGCCAAGCAGATTCTGCTTTTCGCGGCGGCGCTGCACTGAAGAAGAGATTCGCAGCGC
Organism: Nitrobacter vulgaris; assembly: GCF_031453995.1. Lineage (NCBI taxonomy): Bacteria > Pseudomonadati > Pseudomonadota > Alphaproteobacteria > Hyphomicrobiales > Nitrobacteraceae > Nitrobacter > Nitrobacter vulgaris. The sequence goes on from NZ_JAVDPZ010000004.1 coordinate 185,042, forward strand.
TTCGCGATATTTAGCGACGGTGCGGCGGGCGATGTCAATTCCGGCTTCGCGCAGTCTTTCCACGATGGTGTCGTCGGACAGAACAGCCGACGGCGCTTCTGCATCGATCAGTTGCTTGATGTGGTGACGGACCGACTCCGCCGAGTGGGCGGAACCGCCGTCGGCCGCGGCGATCGATGCCGTGAAGAAATACTTTAACTCGAAGACGCCGCGATTTGTCGCCATGTATTTGTTAGCGGTGACGCGGGACACGGTGGACTCATGCATCTGGATCGCATCCGCCACGGTCTTGAGATTGAGTGGTCTCAAATGGGCGATGCCATGCGCGAAAAAGCCGTCCTGCTGCCGCACGATCTCTGTCGCCACCTTGAGAATGGTGCGGGCACGCTGGTCGAGCGCGCGGACCAGCCAGGTCGCGTTTTGCAGGCAGTCCGTAAAATAGGTCTTGTCGCCGTCCTTGTGGATCGTCTTCGACAATTCGGCATAGTACGTTTGGTTGACCAGCACGCGCGGCAGCGTATCGCTGTTGAGTTCCACGAGCCAGCCGCCGTCCGGACCGGGCCGCACGTACACGTCCGGCACCACCGTCTGCGTGCGCGTGGTGCCGAACCTCAAGCCTGGCTTGGGATCGAGATGACGGATTTCGCCGACCATCTCGGCGAGGTCGTCGTCGTCTACGCCGCAGATCCTGCGCAAGGCTGCGAGATCACGCCTCGCCAGCAGCTCGAGATGCTCGACCAGCGCCTGCATCGCTGGATCGTAACGGTCCTTCTCGCGCAACTGGATCGCAAGGCATTCGCTTAAGCTGCGGGCGCAGATGCCGGGTGGATCGAAAGTCTGCAACACCGCGATAACGGCCGCCAACTCGCTTTCGCTGGCGCCGAGCTTGTCGCCGACTTCGCTAAGATCGGCTGGCAGGTAACCAGCCTCGTCGACGAGATCGATCAGATACCGGCCAATCATGCGCTGCGCCGGCACCGTGACGGCCACCGCAAGCTGTTCGGCGAGATGTTCGCCGAGCGTTATCTCCGCCGCGACGAAGGCCTCGAGATTGTAGCTATCATCGCTGGAGGCGCCGCCGCCCCATTCCGTGAACGTGACCGGTGCGGCATCCTGCGCGGTCCGCGCTGCAGCCTCGGCCGGTTCTTCCGGAAAAACGTTTTCCAGGCCGCTGTCGAAGGTCTGTTCGATCTCCGCGCGGCTGCCGAGATCGCGATTCATCCATTCGTCGGGCGCGGGTTCTAAATCCTGACCATCGGTGCCCTCGCTTGCGCCGTGATTCGCGAACGCCGCCGCGTCGTCACCTTCTGAATATTCAGTGTCCCTTACGGCCGACCCTCCGGCGACCGGCGGGTCGGGGTCCTCGCTCGCGCGCTCCAGCAGAGGATTTCGCTCCAGTTCCTCCTCAACAAACGCCGAAAGGTCCAGATTCGACAGTTGCAGCAGCTTGATCGCCTGCATGAGTTGCGGCGTCATCACCAGCGACTGGGACTGTCGAAATTCGAGTTTCTGCGTTAGCGCCATGCCAAGAGCGGTCCAAAATGGTCCGATTCTTGCTTAGCTTTTTTATGGCCGGATGTACACGCCTTACGACGACAATCCGACTTTCGCTCTAGTAATCTAGGGCTTGTACCGGAGGCAGCGTTACTTTCGGGGAAACCGCACCCGGTTCAGCGGCCATCGCTGCTGTAGATGTTGCGTTCCGGCTTGCCGTCTGCGCATCGGGTGCGCGGCCGCCGCTATCGGTCACGGTCGTCCGTCCCCGATGCCCTCGTTTGGAGGATTGCCGTCGCGACTTGGTCGATGAGTGGCGCAACCCCCACGAACGCGCGATCGATGGCCCTGCGGTATAGCCAACCACCGCGCCGGCGACCGCCCCGACCGGACCCAACACCACCGCGCCCGATAACGCGCCAAGCGCAGCGCTGCCGGCACGTTCCTGCGCCGGCGCCGCCGACGATAGAAGCGCGAGCGAGGCAATTGCAGCAAGGACTGTCTTCATTTCACGCTCCCCGTTTTGTCGACGAGAAAGAACGAAGAATGCGGCGAGACGGGGGTCGGCCCGTCGCCGATACGCCCGCGGAAGTTCCCAATTCGGCCATCGGCGCGGTTCAGCTTCGGGGCGTTGGCCGGCCGCCGCCGCGCCAAGCACGCGAGGAAACTGCACATGTTCAAGACCAGCCTTCTTGTTGCCGCCGCGGGATTGTTATTCGCGCTCCCAGCGTTTGCGGCGGATTTTTCCTTCACCGACGAAGCCCCGCAGATGATTTGCGACGACGACGGGAATTGCTACCGCACGCACGCGCCGCCGTTCGTCGAACGTTGGCAGGACGATGATAACGATGATGTCTATGAGCGCCCCGGTTATCGTTCCCGCTACGGGGCGCCGGGCGCCGACGTCTATCGCAACTTTGACGACGGTCCGGCAATTGATGTCGATGTCAATGACGACCCCTGGTGAGGGGTCGAATCACGCGTAGCGTTGCAAGGATCGAGCGGAAAAGTCTGGCGGCGACTATCTACAACCGGAATTCCTCGCCCAGATAAAGGCGCCGCACGTCGGGGTCGTTGACGATCGCCTCAGGGCTGCCCTCGGTCAGGATCTCGCCCGCATAGACGATGTAGGCGCGGTCGGTCAGGCCGAGCGTTTCGCGGACGTTGTGGTCGGTGATGAGCACGCCGATGCCGCGATTGGTCAGATGGCGCACAAGATCTTGAATATCACCGACCGCGATTGGGTCGATGCCGGCGAATGGTTCATCCAGCAGCATGTAATTCGGGCGCGTCGCCAGCGCGCGCGCGATCTCCACGCGCCGGCGCTCGCCGCCGGACAGCGCGATCGATGGCGATTTCCGCAGGCGCGTGATGTTGAATTCCTCGAGCAGCGCGTCGAGCTCGGCTTCGCGCTTCTTCTTGCTTGGCTCGACGACCTCGAGCACGGCACGGATGTTCTGCTCAACGCTGAGGCCGCGGAAGATCGAGGCTTCCTGCGGCAGATAGCCGATCCCGAGCCGCGCCCGCTGGTACATCGGCAGTTTGGTCACGTCGTGACCGTCGAGTTCGATGGCGCCGCGATCCGCGGGGATCAGACCGGTGATCATGTAGAATACGGTGGTCTTGCCGGCGCCGTTCGGACCCAAAAGTCCGACCGCCTCGCCGCGGCGGACATAGATGCTCACGCCGCGCACGACCTGACGGGAGCCGAAACTTTTTTCCACCCCGTGTACGGCCAGGTAACCAGGACGCGCGGCCATCCGTGGCGCGGCAGTCCCGTTGGAAGCGGCGCGCGGCCGGGAAACTTCTGGCCGGGACGTTTCAGGCGCTGAGCGCGCCGAAACCCGGGGTTGCGAAACGGGCGGGGCCGGCGGAGCGTTGCGACGGGTCCCGTGAGCGATCGGCGGTGCGTCGCGCACTGGGTTGGTCAGCATGTCGCCGATGGTATCGCCGAGTGCCGTGATGTCCGTCCGGGTCCGCGCAAACGCTTGCGCCCCGCGCTTCTGCGGCCGCTTACGGAATACATTGAAGAGATCCACCATGGGCGCCTGCTCAGCTTCTCACGGTCGTTCGCCTGCATCCCGCAGCGTGCCTGATTCGTCGCCTCACCATGAATGAGGAAACATCCGTTGCCCGCAACACCCGCCTCCGCCGCGGCAGCTTTAAATCCGCTTGCGGTAGATACAAACGAGTGACTGCGGATTCAACTTCCTGCCGCCATGTCCTTGGACGATTAACTGATATCATTTGGGCTTTTGTGTTGATCCGGGGAGCGACAGCGGTCCACCCAGCGGCCCTCCCTGCCCGGACGACTGAAACAGGCCCTGTACCCGCCCATTCTTTGATTCGACGCGGGAAACGCCGGTGGTCATGTCTACGATCAGCCTGTCGCCGCGTAATACGTTCTTGCCCTGGGTCAGAACAACTCCGCCGAGCATGGTGACCAGATTTGTCTTGGTGTCGAACACCGCGGTTTCACCGGTCACGACCTGGTCCTTCTGGGTCACGACCACGCTGCCTTTGGCCTCCAGCCGCTTGATCGAGGATGCACCCGATGGGCCCGGTTCCGCCGATTTCATCGCCGTCCTCGCTGGTGCCTTGGTCTTGCCGTCAGCGGTCGAACTGCCGCCCTCGTAATAGACCACGAGCGTCTTCGATGTCATCGTGGTGTCGCCCTGCACCACCTTGACGTTTCCGGAGAAAGTCGCCTCTTTTTTCTTATCGCGCATCTCCAGCGCGGCGGCCTCGATCTGGATCGGCTGATCGCGATTCTGGGAAAAACCCTGCATCGCGTTGGGAACGCCCTGCACCGAGCTTTGTCCGGCGGCTTCGCCGACAGCCATCACGGCGACGGCGACCAATCCGCCGCGCAGCAGGAGAGCTATGCGGGAAACCGGGGGAAAGCAGCGAAAACTTGGCACGGTCGAATTCATTTCGTATCGCCGCCCCCCGCACCGGCAGTTGCGGGAGGGCGGTCCATCACCAGATGCATGACGACATTTTTCTCGAATCGCACCACGTCACCCTTTTCGGTGACCTGCATGGTGTCGGCGGTCAGCGTTCCGTTCAGCAGTTTGACATCGACGGGCTGGTCCGAGGTGACGGTGCCCCGGCCCATATCGACCATGGCATGGGTCAGCCGCGCCTCGTATCCGGTCGAAGACTGCATGAGGATATCCTTGTGCAGGTCGAGCACTTGCGTTTTCGTGTTGAACATCCCGGTGCGGGAATTCAAGGTCACCGTCGAGTTGTCCTCCATCCGCACTTTGGCCTGCAAGGTATGCAGTTCGACATGATCGGGGTCGGTGACGTCCTGCGTTGCTGTGGTGGCCTGCATCTCGTAGGGCCGCTTATCTGGCGTGAAGCCAGCGAGGCGCGGCGATTCCATCGTGATCTTGGTGCCGGAGACGACGAGATTATCCATGTCGAGCGGCAGGCTCGCCAGCGCGCGGAAGGGATTGAAGGTCGCGATCCCGATCAGCGCGGCCATCGCCAGCCCGACCGCCCCGGGCACCGCGATCCGCAATACCCGCACCAAGCGGCTGTGTCGGGCGGCGCGGGCGAACCTTGCTTCCAGCCCAGTCTGCATTCCGGCTTGATAGGTGGGATTGTGAACCGAGTACACCGCTGCTCCAGGCGCCTGTTCTGGTTATCCTACCCCGAAATGGGGGTCTTCGCAGCCCGGACATCGTGCGGCGGCACACCCGCACGGCGCATCGTCGGTCGCTGCTGGCGCCGAGCGCGTTTGCTACATTAGCCGCTTTGACCTCGAAGCCTGCCCCACCGAGGACGAGGAGTGTGACCGAAAGGGGGCGAAAGGTGAAAGGCCGACCACGAGGCGGCGATCTTGGGGCGCGGCTCACGAATGCGCGAAAATGTCGTCGGCTTCCCAGCCGGAGAGATCGAGCTTCGCTCGCGTCGGCAGGAACTCGAAACACGCTTCCGCCAGCCCGGTGCGATCCTCGCGCGCCAGCATCATGTCGAGCTTGGCGCGCAAAGCGTGCAGATGCAGCACGTCGGAAGCGGCGTAAGCGAGCTGCGCGTCGCTCAGCGCCTGCGATCCCCAATCGCTCGATTGCTGCTGCTTCGACAGGTCGATGCTGAGAGCCTCGCGCACCAGATCCTTCAAGCCGTGCCGATCGGTATAGGTACGGGTCAATCGCGAGGCGATCTTGGTGCAGTAGACCGGCCGAGGCATCACGCCGAATGCGTTGTACAGCGCGGCGAGATCGAAGCGCGCGAAGTGGAAGATCTTGACGACGGCCGGATCGCCGAGAAGCTTCTTCAGGTTCGGCGCGTCACGCTGCCCTTTGCCGATCTGAATGACGTCGGCCGAACCGTCGCCCGGCGACATCTGGACCACGCACAGCCGGTCGCGGTGCGGATTGAGGCCCATGGTCTCGGTATCGATCGCCGCCGAACCGGTGTAGCGCGTAAGATCCTGGTCCGGCAGGTCGCCACGGTGCAGGCGGATGGTCATGATGTCTCGGCCTCGTCGAATCGATTGGCGGCTAAAATATCGTTGCAATGACTATAGCGTTTTCGAGCGAAGTGGGCACCGGTTCGTGCAAAGAAAACGCGTCAAATCAAGATCATAGAGCCCCGCTTCTGATTCTGTCAGAAGCGGAAAGGGCTCCAGCAACGAGGGACGATCCTTTGAACGACCTGGGCGGCCAGCAGCGCTCGCAGCGGATAAGGCCGGGTGGCTCATGAATATTTCTAATACAAGGAAAAATCTGAGTTCTTTCACAAGATTTCGCTGACTCCGGTCCCTGCTTGTGTGCATGACGGCGGCCCATCTTTCAATAATATCAACGAAATCGCGACAACATCGGCAGGTTACGTCTCTCAAGGCGTTGGATGAAAGTCGAACAACAACGATCGCCCCGTTATGGACCTCTGCATGACGGTCGGATCAATGGATTTTGTCTGGTCTCGTTGGACAGTGATTTCACAAGTCTTGCCGCCCGGCTGCGGCGGGAAGGCGCGAAAGTTTATGGGTTTGGCGAAAAGAAAACGCCGGGCGGCTTTCAGCGAGCTTGCGATAGGTTCATCTCGCTTGAAAATCTCCTTCCGCAAAAAAACTGAACTCAAACCCGTAGCCGCTCCGTCACCGATATCGCCCCACTCAAAAATACTGAAGCCGCCGAGCGCCGCCGTTCCGGTCCTTAACAAGGCCATTTCGCAGATTGAAAACGAGGATGGATGGGGGCTTCTCGGTCCTATGGGGCAACAGAGATCAAAACTGGCTTCGGATTTCGATGTCCGTACCTATGGGTTCGGAAAGCTCAGCAGCCTTATCCGAGAAATCGATGCGTTTGAGATCGACGAGACGAACGGACCGATGCGCATCCGCCGTGCAAAACGATGGAAACCGACGCCCCTAGGGCGTCAAGTGCAGAATTGACCATGAACCTTGAAACCACGGGCAGGCAGTTCGGCAATGTCGTCCTGATCCTTGCGTGGCGAGTTTCCCGACGATACGATTCCGAGCAGCGGAGTAGCTGGAGGCGAGGGTAGCGATGCAGGCGGATATCAAGGAACAGATACTTTCCATAATAAACCTCCGGCTGCTGACGATCCTGCTGCCGGCAGTCGTCCTGTCGATCCTGGCGGGATGGATAATGTACGCGCTGGGCTATCCGGCGATGGTGTACGGAGAGGTGGCGCTCATTCTTAAGACGCTCATGCACCTGTTGCTCGCAGTCTGGTCGGCGTTTAAGGCGATTCTTCTGGGGATCGTGGTCTTCGGGCTTCTGCTCGTTTTTCTATCGCCGGTCCTGATCGTCCTGCGGGAACTGCGGAAGCAGCGGAACCTGCCATCCAACGCCTCAAGCCTGGCGGCCTCGTCCAGCACGGCGGTAGAAACACGGCCATAACCGCGCGCCACGGCATCCAGGCGGCCTGCCTCAGTGGCGATCTCTGGCTCAGGCATGGGGTCCCCACCGTCACCTTGCCTGCGCTCATCCTGGCGGCGTTTTCGAGCGAAGTGGATGCCGATTCGCGTGATTTTATCAGAAGCGAAAAAGGCTCTAGGGACTGCCGGTGCTCCCCTTCTGGGCGCTATACAAGTCGTCCAAATTGCTCCGCGATTTCACGACATCAGCGTGATCGGGGCCGAGCCCTTTCTCCCGGATCGCCAGCGCTCGTTTGTAGAGCGGCTCGGCATCGGCGTAGCGGGCCTCTGCTTTGTAGAGTGAGGCCAGATTGTCCAGCGCCGACGCGACGGAAGGGTGACCCTCGCCGAGCGCCTTCTCGAAGATGACGACAGCCCGCTTGTAGAGCGGCTCGGCCTCGGCGTAGCGGCTCTGGGCGGTATACAGTTTGGCCAGACCGTTCAGCGATTGCACGAGATCGGGGTGACTAGGCCCGAGGGCTTTTTTCCAGGTCGCCAACGCCCGCTTGCAGAGCGGCTCGGCCTCGGCGTAGCGGCCCTGGAGGCCGTAGAGTTCGGCCAGATCGGTCAACCCTAGCGCGACAGAGGGGTGATCGAGCCCGCGCGTCTTCGCGCAGATCGCCAGCGCTTGTCTGTAAAGCGGCTCGGCTTCGGCGTAGCGACCCTGCTCTTTAAAGAGCTCGGCCTGATCGTTCAGCCTCGCCGCCAGCATGATATCGGACACGGCCATGAACGGTGCACTCCTGACGCATGGATGAGTTTAGCAAGAAAGCCGGTATGCCACTAATTCCTACCCATTGGCAGTGGGTGCTTTCGGCGCCTAGGCGACAGCAAAGCGAGGCCGTTTCCGGTACGGGGTTGAAGGCTCGCCAACGCGCGCAACTCAGCGTTAGTATGTGGAACTCGGCAGATCAAGCATCGTTCTATCCACCAGCAGTTCCTCGCACGCAGCGTCTATTGGAGATCTGACCTGCTTACGAATTCCTCGATTCTCATACCGGGACAAACCGTGTGGTTCAAGTGCCGGGCGCCTCGAATGGCGGTTCTCAATGATGCCGCCGAATACTTCGCGGCGTTGCGGGAATCCTTTCTGCGGGCCGAAACACAAATACAGATTGTTGGATGGGATATTCATAGCGAAACCCCGCTGGTCGGGCCCTCGGGGGTCGTCAACGACGGATTACCGCTTTCGCTGGCCTCTTTTCTAAAGGCGCTGTTAAAACTCAAGCCCAAACTCACAATCAACATTCTCATTTGGGACTTTGCGGCGCTGTACGCCGCCGAGCGCGAAGTCAGTTCTGCTGGCAAATTCGCCGATGCGGCTGATGACAGGATTCGTTTCTGCTGGGATTCGTGCCTTCCGCTTGGATCGGCGCAGCACCAGAAATTTGTCGTCGTCGATAACTCGCTGGCTTTCGTCGGTGGGCTCGACCTGACGATCCGGCGCTGGGATACCAGCGACCATCTTCCCGAGCATCCATTTCGAAAAGATCCGCAGGGAAAGCGCTATCCCCCCTTCCATGACGTCCAGTGCATGGTCGACGGCGAAGCGGCAGCGGCTCTCGGTGAGCTTGCGATGCGGCGCTGGCAGGCGGCGGGTTGCAATTTTGAGAAGGTCGGTTCTGCCGGCGACGACCGGTGGCCGAAATCCGTACCGATCGGGGCCCGGGAAGTCACCGTCGGGATCGCCAGAACAGAGGTGGCAAGCCACTCATCCGAGGACGTTCACGAGGTTGAACTCCTGTTCGAAAGGTTGATTGGCGTCGCGACGACTTTTGTCTACCTCGAAAACCAGTTCATCAGTGTCAGGAAGATCGCCGAGCTCCTCGCCCAACGGATGGCAGCTGTCCCATCACTTCAAGTGCTGATTATCGTGCCGAAGCTACATTCCTCATGGCTTGAGTCGCGGGCGATGCAGAGCGGTCGCGACTCCTTTCTTGATCCATTCAAGAAAGCCGGCGTCACGGAACGATTGCGCATTCTTCATCCATCTACGGCGGGCCAGCCTATCATGGTCCACAGCAAACTGATGATTATCGACGATGATCTCGTCCGGATCGGATCGGCCAATCTCAACAACCGCTCAATGGGTGCGGATAGCGAATGCGACCTTGTGTTTGAAGCGACGACCGAAGCCCATCGCGACTTTGTTCGCAGGTTGCGTCGGCGACTCATCGGTCATTTTTGCGGCGCGGCCGAAGAAGAAGTTGCTGAGAATGAATCTCGTCTGCTGCGGTTCCTCGATGCTTATGCAGTCGCGGGAGCGACCAAGGCGTTGCAGCCGATCGAGGTCGGTCAGGTTTCGTTTCGTGCGCTCAATGATTTCATCCAACCCATTGCCGATCCCCGCATACCTTTGAATCTCAAACGCGCCGCAAGTAGAATGTGGACCACAAGAACCCTCCTGGGAACGGCGGGCCTCGTGCTTATGCTTATGGCCCTGACGTTGCTCTGGCGTTACACGCCGCTGCGCAGCTACGCTGATATCGGCTTTCTGTCGGCCATCATGAGTCAGCACGACTCCCCGTTTGCTTCGTTCATCGCGGTCGCCTGCTTTGTGCTCGGCGGTTTGATCATATTTCCTGTCGTGGTTCTGATCGCAGCGACAGCCGCAGCATTGGGACCCTGGACCGGCGCGATAACTGCTGTGGCAGGGGTCATTTTGAGCGCCTCTCTACTCTTCATGATTGGGCGCTATCTTGGCCACAAACGGCTGCAAAATCTTCTCGGGCCTCGCGCGCTGCGCGTTCAGGGGCGGCTGGCTGGGAAGGGGATTATCGCGGTCGCCATCCTCCGGATGGTCCCACTCGCACCATTCTCGATCGTCAATGTTGTCGCAGGCGCGAGTCAGTTGAAATTGAGAGACTTCCTGGTGGGTACGATTTTTGGCATGATGCCGGGTATCGTGGTCATGGCTGCGCTGGGTTCACAGATCGCCGATTTTGCGAAGAGCGAATCCTGGGGGAATGTGATTTCTCTCGGATTGACGATTGTTATCTGGATTGCGATCTGCCTCGCGGCTCAGTTTGTCGTCACCTGGCTCGCCGGGCGGAAAGCATGACGCTTACAATCCGCGTGATGACGTGGAACGTACACGGCACATTCAATCTCAATCCGCGCTTTGACATCGGGGCGGTCTCGTCGATCATTCGGAAATGGTCGCCCGATATTGTGGGACTGCAGGAGATCGACTCTCGCGGACGCAGCGACAATCCTTTCGAACGTCTTGCAGGTGTCGTGGGCGCGCATAACGTCGATGCCAGATCGATCGTCACGGCGGATGGCGATTACGGACAGGTTTTGCTGAGTAAGTGGCCCTTCATCCGGGCACCGACCATCGTGGATGTTTCATACCGGGAGCGAGAGGCGCGCAGGGCGATTTCCACTTGTATTCAGTCCCCGATCGGAGAGATCGCAGTGATCGCTACCCATCTCGGGCTGAGCATCCGCGAGCGTCAGGAGCAGGCTCGCGCAATCGTCAATCTCATCGATGCTCCCAGAACGATCGTGCTCGGTGATTTCAACGATTGGTTCTGGGTCAAATCGGTCAGGCGAATATTGGCGCAGCGATGCCCTGTGCGGACTAGACTGCGCACCTTTCCATCATGGTGTCCCGTGCTTCGACTTGATCGCATTTACACCGTGCGGACGGGGTGTATCGCCAGGGCATGGACCGATCCGGAAGCCCGCGCTTGCTCGGATCACTTGCCGGTCATCGCCGACGTGACGTTCTCCTGAGGCCACGCTTAGGTTCCGCAGGCGGAGCAAGGACCGGGCCAGGCAAGCGCTCACTGATCGCACTGCTGCTTGGTCAGTGTATCTGCCGTTGAAAGAACGACGCGCGCAGCCTGGAGGAACGATCTGCGAGGCAGCCCGTTTTTCTTTCCTGAGCGATACGCAGTTCCACAACGGATACCCAACAGATTTTAGGAGCGATCGAATGGCAAAGATGGAAAACGGACACATCGTCGAAACCGCAACGGAAGCACGGGGCGCAGAGCGCGGACCCACGGTGCGCAACGTGCTCGTGGCAGGAACCGGTTTGGTCGTGGCCGCCTTCATAGTTGTCTATATCGCGTACTTCGCAGCCTGAGGGCTGACGGGCATATCGCCGCATCGCGAGCTGCCCTGCGAGCTTTCCGCTCGCAGGGCAGTCCCTCTCAAGATTCCATCGTCCAATCCAAAATCAACTATGAGAAAACCCCACCAAAACCCCACCCCGGCACAGATTCGCCGCCGTGCGTATGAGCTATGGCAGCAAGAAGGCTTCCCTTCCGGGAAGGATGAGGAGTTCTATCTTCAGGCCGAGAAAGACTTGTCCGGCGAAGAAAAAGCAGATCCCATTTCAGAACGAGTAGCGTGGACTGAATGACACCAGTCTGCCAGGTTCGATCGGATTATTCTGATTTATCGGGTGGATGTTTCGACAATCGGAGAAGGGCAGGCCGATAAGGAGGATAGGGATCTTCGTCGTCGGGGATCGCGCAATATCCAAATTCCTGCTGTATCCGCTGGATCTCAGCGGCGCGTTCATTCAAGCGTTGGGCATGCTCCTGCGACTGGGCCCTCCAATAGCGGAAGGTTTCGGGCGTGACGGGTACGAACGCCGTGCCGAAGAGCGTCGGATCGGGGACGGCGGTTCGCCCGAGCAGGAGAAATTTGTCAGAACCGACGAAGACGAGGGTGGCATAGCCGGGGTTTCCTCTCGCCCTTATCCCATTGAGTGACAACTCGCACAGCTTGCTGAAGTACGGCTCCTGTCGCCATCGGTCGGGATATTCGGGATCGACCTGAACGTTGACCGTGTTCTCGCTGAAATGCATCACCAGGCGAGCCTTCTCGGGAAACCAGTCGTCGTTGAAATGACCTTGCAGCCAGGCGCACGTGAACGATCGGCACATTTGAGGACGATCGTTGTAGATGGTGCATCCTTTGCCGGTCTCCCAATACTTGCATAACTCATTCACCGGTTTTGCGACCGCTGTCACCTCGAGGATATCGCAACAGCAGTTGCACGATCCACATTGCCGGACGTTTGGTTTCGTCGGCTTGCCCGGTGGCCTGAAGCCTTCACTGTCGCGAACAATCCGCTTCTGCTTCTCAAGCGTTTGCAGTGCGCGTTCGACTTTAAGACGAGACAACCCGGTCACATCGATAACACCACGAACCGTCGTTGCGCCTCTTTCGACCGCGAGAGCAACTTGCGAAATCGCTTCCATCGCTTTTTTCCTACTTATGACTCAGCTGCGGCGCGCTTCTTCTCACCCTTTCGTTGAGTAGCCGTCTTGTCCGAGTCACGAGTGCGCTATTCTACGGGAATGCGCCGCACATCGTCTCGATTCCGAACCGAAAAGAGGATGGTCGGGAGTCGGCCTGAGTAGAGGGACAACGAAATATCCGCAAACACCAAGAATTGTAACGGCTCCGACGTCTCATTGGCTTGCGTCTCGATTACGCGCTGCCAGCCGCCACCGGGCTTTTGCTCAATGGCCGGGGCTCCGGGCGCGATTCTTAACCGTCCGCCCAAATGCGATAGAGCTCGCCGCGAGTGCGGTGGCCTGGTAATGCGCGCATCTACGGGAATCCGCTACACGAAAACCGGAATACGAGAGCCATCGCGCTTCATCGGACCGACTAGCCGAAACAGCATTGTTGCGCACCCTTGTTACACAGCCGGGCAAGTGCAACACTCTGATAGGGCTTAATTTATTGAAGGAGAAGAGGTCTTCAATGAAATGGTGCCCAGGAAAGGATTGTCTCCTTCCCCTTTTAACAGCAGCAAAATCAATGACCTAACGCTACATCAGATGCCGGCTTTGTACCAAGCAAATGTGCCGTCGTCGACCATGAAACCGTTGAGATGTGCTGCCAAAGGAGCCGGCCGTGCAACACGCATGCGCGTACCAGATGGCGCCCGCCGGTTGCGAGTCGATCATGCGCAGCCCGGTGCGACTTCGGCACCATTCCGGATGATGCTCCGCCATCGGCCTCGTGATCGAGTTGCCCATAAATGCGTGATGTCGCCTGGATTTAGATCGACGGTCCAGGTGAGCGAATGCAGCCGCTCTTTCGTCATCTTTACAGTCTGCCAACGCGCCATCGAATAGCGTGCCAACGGCGTCGCCCTCCAGCGCCAGGCGGTCCGTATAACAGGTCTGCTGCAACTCGAATTGTAGCGACCACAATTTCCTTCTGGCAGCCGTCGGCGCCTAGGGCCTCCATCTTGATTGACGCTTGGCGGCACGGTCTCAATGCCGCTAGTCCAAAATATTCGTGAGTTAATGTAAAACGAGTTGGCAATAACTGCGTCGTCCGGGACCGTGTTGCCGTCGTCGATTGATGGAGTGGAATCAACAATGGCGAAGTATCGTAACGCATTACCGCAGGCCCAAGGTGGCCTGTTCCTCAGCGACGGCGGAATGGAGACCGCGCTAATCTTCCTGCAAGGCCAAGACTTGCCGCAGTTCGCATCCTTCGTGCTGCTCGAAGACGAGAAGGGTCGCGCAGAGCTGGTGAAGTATTACGAGCATTTCCTTCCGATCGCCAGGAAGCGTGGCGTCGGTTTCGTGCTCGACACCGCCACCTGGCGGGCAAGTCTCGACTGGGGCCAGTTAATCGGATTTGACGCCTGCAGGCTGAAAGCCGTCAACATCGCGGCGGTGGAACTGATCGCTGCCCTGCGCGACCTGTGGGAAACGCGGGCAACGCCGATAGTGTTGAACGGAGCAATTGGACCGCGCGGCGACGGCTACAAGGCTGGCGCCATGGAGATTACCGAAGCACAAGATTATCACGCGTTCCAGGTCAACATCTTGGCTGGCACGCAAGCCGACATGGTCTCGGCGACTACTATGAATACGGTAAACGAGGCGGTGGGCATCGCACGAGCTGCGAAGTCGGCGGGGATGCCATGCGTCGTCTCGTTCACTGTAGAGATGGATGGTAGGCTGGTCGACGGCACGACGCTGCGGGCGGCGATCGAGTCGACCGAGGAGGCGACTAGCACGTCGCCGGCCTACTACATGGTCAACTGCGCCCACCCGATCCATTTCGAGCAGGCGCTGGAGCGTGATGAAGATTGGGTAAAGCGCATCCACGGCGTGCGCGCTAACGCGTCAGCCAAGAGCCATGCCGAACTCGACGAATCCGACACGCTCGACATCGGCGACATGGCCGACCTCAGCCGCCGATACAGCGGGCTGATGCGAGCGTTCCCGTCAATGCGCATACTTGGCGGGTGCTGCGGAACCGATCACAAGCACATAGCCGCGATCTGCGAAGCCTGTATGCCGGGAGGGGCCTGATTCTGGAGCCCGACCGCCAAAAAAATCTGCAGATTCTCGCTTAGCATGGCTCCTCGGTGATCCTGGCCACGAGGACAGCAGGACAGCATAAGCAAAACCGCAAGTTACGCCGGTATCAGCTTGGTGCGCCTGCGGGACGTGAACACGAAGCTCGCCTTGCTTGATGTCGCGCCTAAACACGTCAAAAAACCAGTAGATGCTTTTCTTGTCTATTTTTTTAGGTCCGCGGCAAAAAAGTTGGCGGCTTCGGCCTTCGAATCCTGGTCGGCCTTGGAGTCGTATCTGAGTGGCAGGTTGAATTTCTTGCCAAGCTCGGTCGCTTCAGGGTTTGTGAATGCGTGCACCGCGCCGAGATACCGGATGACCCGATAATCGACCTTTGCTGCGTCGAAATCCTTTTTCAGCGCATCGTACTGCTCATGCTTGAGGAACGGGTCGTCCGCGCCGTTCAGGATGAGGATTTTCGCTTTAACGGCTCCCGGCCTGGGCGCGGGGGTATTGAGACCAAGTGATGCATGAAAGCCCGCGACAGCGGCGAGGTCCGCGCCGGCGCGTGCCATGTTCAGCACGACCGCGCCACCGAAGCAATAACCAACGGCGCCGATCCGCTGGGAATTGACCGACGGTTGCTTGGCGAGTTCATCACGAGCTGCGTTGAAGCGCGACTCCATCACCGTCGGGTTTTTCATCACCGACGACGAGAGCGCGCCGGCGTCCTTCGGGTTGTCGGCGGTCTTGCCGTCTCCGTACATATCAGAAATCAAGACCGTGTAGCCCTGCTTTGCGAAGTTTCGTGCCTCGTTATGGATGTGCTTGGTAATGCCCCACCATTCATGCACCATCACGATCCCGGGCCGCTTGGCTTGGGTTGTATCGTCGTATACGACGAACCCCTTCATCGTCGTAGCGCCGTCCTTATAGGTGACCGGCTCCTCCTTGATCGCAGCGTTTGCGCTCCCGACCATCGCGACGGCGCAAAGTGCTCCCACTATGTTCGCTAGATTCATTCGCATGCTGACCACCTACGGGTTTTGTGCAAATAAACTGGCATTCCCGCGATTTTGCGTCAGGCTACGAGTGTAGCTCGGAAAATGAAAAGGCCGAATGTGTTACCTCGGCGGCGCCAGACTCACGGTGCCTTTTTCGAGCGGGGCGACAGGGCCTGCGCGTAACGGCCAGCGATCGCGGCGCAGTATAACGGAGGCTGGCCATTTGCGCGAGGGTCTCCGGCGGGCGACCTATTCGTAGACTAATACCAAATCTCGGAGAGCGTGACTCTGTGGGGCTTTTCGAATCAGCGGCGGGCTGATTCGACATGGCGAACGAGGGAGGTTCGCCATGTCGCCCCTGCCACTGCGAGTTGATTTCAACGCACAGACGACACGGTCCGCTGCCAAGCGGTCGAAAGACGGGCCGCAGGCGCGACGACTTCTGGCCTTGGCCGCGATCTACGACGGTGCGACGCGGACGGAAGCCGCCAAGATCGGCGGAGTTGGTGTGCAAATTGTTCGCGACTGGGTGATGAAGTTCAACGCACTCGGCCCGGACGGCCTTTTTGATCGCAAGGCGCCCGGTCAGCCGCCCCGACTTGATGACGAGCATCGTCGGGCGTTGGCTGCCGTGATCGAAAGCGGGCCGATCCCTGCTATTTGCGGCGTTGTCCGTTGGCGCATCGTCGATCTCTGCCAGTGGCTGTATGAGGAGTTCAGGGTCACAGTCTCCAAGCAGACTCTGAGCCGGGATCCGTATCGTTCTGGTAGGACTGCCATGCTGGCGAATCAGTCAAAGGTTGACTCACGGCGCTGACATTTCGTTTTGTGTCGTCTTGTTCTGTTTTGTGTCGTTTTGTTTCTTGTTCGCGACGAGCAGAGCAGGTGTCAAGGAACGGCGGGCTGGCTGGGCCTACGCCGGGGTTCTGATATTTGGCCTCATTGTGGTGGTCACTGTCATGGTGCTGGCGCTGTCGTCGTGAGCCTGCTGGAGACACGGGCGTGGGGCCGTTCGATCCCGGCCGAGCGCGCCGAGGACAACATTGAATGGTGCGAGCGCTATCTCTTCCTGCCGGAAGGCAAGCACGTCGGTCAGCGGCTGCAGATGGCCGAGTTCATGAAGGACGACTTCCGCGCTATTTACGGCAACCCGGCCGGCTGCGATGCCAATGGCTGGCCGACCGATAAGCTACATTCGTGGAATGACTAGCCGATCGAGCCGCACTTCCACGCCAGCCATACGCTCTTCCATGGCCGAGAAACGAGTTTCGAGCGCGCCGAAGCGCACTTCCATAGTGCGAGTTTCCTCGCTGATATTATCGAGCTTGGTGAGGATAGCAGTCTGGTTGCGGCGAATGGCGCGCAGCATCTCATGGACGACCAATTGGACTTCGTCATTGCCGGGCTCTTCGCTCATCCGCGTTTTATAGCACGCCGCTAACAAAAAGCCAGAAGCGGGAGGTGAGCGACAGCTCGCCTTGCGCGTTGTTTAGCGCCAACGCCATGTAGGCTTCGGCGTCAGACATTTCGCGCTGAGCCGAGCCGGGCACCATACTCCGCGCGGTTCAGCGGCTCAAATTGCGTTTGGTTCTGTCGTCTTTCATCTCACTCCGACACGGAAGTGGCGCCATCTGCAGGACAGTCCTGAACGAGGGACTCGCCGAGTTTACAAGACTTCTTGAACGTCAATCGGCGGGTCCATGCGTCAGCCGATGTCGTCAAGTGTCGGCGAATCAAAATGTGACCCCGAGGGTCTGAATTCTAGTCAGCTTGGCTTTGGCGATTTTTCCTAAGCAGTGCCGGAGCCTACCAGACGGGCAAGCGAGCGATCTGAGAGCCACCGCCCGCGATGGCCTCCGTCTAAGTTCGCGCTCGGAACCCGAGTTTGACCTCTTGCGATTCACTTTAGAGCACTCCTGTTTCTGCGGGCGATGAATGAACGCAGGTCGAATTGGAGGGCGATGGTGCGGGGATGGATTTTTCAGTTCGAACGGTCGCACGTCGAGATTCATTCATTTCTGCGATGGTCGGCCTCGTCGGCGGCGCTGGCCATCTAAAGTGGATTGCAATCGTTCTATTGTAGATGCCGCCGCCCGCGGGCGATAACGTCATCACGTTAGGTCCCTCAGCCTGAGCAAGTGCCACATTGATTCTAAGCACATTACTAGGAATCCCGCCTCGGCGACTCTGCGATTTCTATAAGATAGGACTTCAATGCGCAGAGATTGTTGGCAGAACTGCACATCCTCAAACGGCTAAACGCACTGCCAAAAACCTCCTTATGAGCCCAACTGCTTTCCGCGCCAGTGTTAGGGGTGGCACGAAAATAATTCACTTGGATAAGCCAACGATGAATATCAATTTTATTCTCAAATGTGAGACCTGCGAAACGCACACGGCCGTGCGTGCGGGTATGTCGAATCGTGCCTCCCAGCCGTTGCATTTCAGTTGTCAAACCTGTGGCTCACCCATCGGCATTGCGAGCGCGGGAGGTTGCGATCAAATCGCGAATGAATATGGAGAATACGATTAGGGGCCTGCTGGCCACCTTCGGGATCTGTCTTCCCAAGCAT
>NZ_JAVDPZ010000005.1:0-32500 GCF_031453995.1 Nitrobacter vulgaris
CGTCGCATCGATGTCTCAACCGCCATGATCCATGTCGCCATGGCCGGTGTCCTCATCCGCAGAAACGCTCATCCCTGATTTTCCAAACAGGCTCTGAGAACATTCTCGGCAACAATTGTTGCTTCCTGTCGGTTGCTGCCATGCAGGGGGTCAGGAAGGCGTCGCTCCCCGGAATGTTCGTCTTATTGGCGACCAATGCTTTCATACTTGAATCCTGCCGATCGTACGTCTTCCGGCCTGTAGATGTTTCGCAAATCCACGATAATCGGCGTGGCCATGTCGGTTCTGATCCGTTCGAGGTCCAGCGCGCGGAACTGCCGCCACTCGGTCACGATCACCAGCGCGTCGGCGCCGCGGGCGCAGGCGTAGGGGTCGTCGCAGTATTCGATATCGGAGAGCTCTTTCTTCGCCTGCTCCATGCCGACGGGATCGTGCGCTCTTACCTTGGCGCCGAAATCGAGCAGACCGGCAATCAGTGCGATCGACGGCGCTTCACGCATGTCATCGGTGTCGGGTTTGAAGGTCAGGCCCAGTACGGCGATCGTCTTTCCGCGAATATCATGGTCGAGCGCGCCGGCTACCTTTCGCGACATCGTACGTTTGCGGATCTCGTTCACGGTCAGGGTGGCCTCGACGACGCGAAGCTGCACGCCAAAATCGAGCGCGGTTTTCGATAACGCGCGAGTGTCCTTCGGAAAGCACGAGCCGCCATAGCCCGGTCCAGCATGAAGAAACTTGGCGCCGATGCGATTGTCGAGCCCGATGCCCCGCGCAACGTCCTGCACGTTGGCTCCGACGCGTTCCGCAAGATCCGCAATCTCGTTGATGAAGGTGATCTTGGTCGCGAGAAAGGCGTTGGCGGCGTACTTGATCAATTCAGCGGTCCGTCGGCTGGTATAGAGGATGGGCGCCTGGTTGAGATAAAGCGGGCGGTAGATCCGGCCCATCACTTTCCTGGCGTGCTCGTCCTCGGTCCCGACCACGATGCGATCCGGATGCTGGAAGTCACGGATTGCCGCGCCCTCCCGCAGGAACTCCGGGTTCGCAACGACGGCGAAGTCGGCCGCTGGATTTGTCCCTGAATGATCCGCTCGACCTCGTCGCCTGTTCCGACAGGCACCGTCGATTTCGTGACGATGAGCGTGAAACCCTCCAGAAGACCAGCTATTTCGCGAGCAGCGGCATGCACGTAGCTCAAGTCTGCATGCCCATCTCCGCGTCGTGACGGCGTTCCGACCGCGATAAATACGGCATCGGCGTCGTGCGATCTTGTTGGAGTCCTTGTCGACGCAGGTCACGTCATGACCGAAATCTGCGAAGCAGGCTGCCGATACCAGGCCCACATAGCCGGCGCCGATCATCACGATGCGCATGGTATTATGGACTCCGATTTCCGATCACAGAGCGGGTTTTTGAGCGAGCCATCGGCAGGCTACTGCCTGAGTCCCACGCGCTTTGCCGTGTAGCCTCGCTCCAGGATCGCCCGCCACCACGGTTGTTCGTCGACATACCAACGCACCGTCTTCTCAATCCCACTCTCAAAGTTCTCCTCCGCGAGCCAACCGAGTTCGCGCTCAAGCTTGGATGCGTCGATGGCGTAGCGCCGATCGTGGCCGGGGCGGTCGGCGACGAAAGTGATGAGGTCACGATGCCGTGCCGCACCCGGCAGGATCTCGTCGAGCAGGTCACAGATGCTCTCGACGACATGCAGGTTAGTGCGCTCGTTACGCCCGCCGACATTGTAAGTTTCGCCGACAACGCCGTGCTCGAGGGTCAGTGAGAGCGCCTTCGCGTGATCATTGACATAGAGCCAGTCTCGAATGTTCTCGCCGTCGCCATAAACAGGCAGCGGCTCGCCGGCGAGGCCCTTGATGATCATGTGCGGGATCAGCTTTTCAGGAAAGTGATAGGGGCCGTAATTATTCGAGCAATTGGTGACCAGCGTGGGCAACTCATAGGTTTCGTGCCATGCGCGCACCAGATGGTCGGAGGATGCTTTGCTAGCCGAGTACGGTGAGTTCGGCGCGTAGGCGGTGGCCTCCGTAAAAAAGCCATCGTCGCCGAGCGAGCCGAATACCTCGTCGGTTGAGACGTGCAGGAAGCGGAATTTCTTTTGCTTATCGGGCGACAGCGAACGCCAATAACGCAAGGTTTCCTGCAGCAGAGTGAATGTACCGACGATGTTGGTCTGGATGAACTCAGTTGGGCCGTCGATTGAGCGGTCTACATGACTCTCGGCGGCGAGGTTCATTACGGCGTCTGGTCGATATTTCTCGAAAAGATGACGCAGCCCGAGGCCGTCGCAGATGCATTGCTTCTCGAAGGCATAATTCAGGTTCTCGTTCGTACCAGGCAGTGAGTCGAGGTTCGCTGCGTAGGTGCATTTATCGATGTTGACCACGCGAGCGTGCGTATTGTGCAGGAGGTGACGAACTACCGCCGAACCGATGAACCCCGCGCCGCCTGTGACAAAAATGGTCGAAGCCTTAAAGCGCATAATCGATCGCCTCCGCGAAATTAACACTGGTATGAAATGGCAACGGATCTCAGATATTCGCCGTAGCTGCTTTTCCCGTTCTTCTCGGCAGCCTTCTCAAATGCCGGAAGCGAGATGTAGCCTTGCCGCAGCGCGATTTCCTCGGGGCAAGCGATGCGTAAGCCCTGTCGCTGCTCCAGGATCTGAACAAAGTGGCTGGCCTCGACCAGCGAGGAATGGGTTCCAGTGTCGAGCCAGGCGAAGCCGCGCCCGAGAACCTCGACGTACAGATCGCCGCGCTCAAGATAGGCGTTGTTGACGTCCGTGATCTCGATCTCGCCGCGCGCAGACGGCTTAATTCCAGCTGCAATTTCGACAACGTCGTTGTCATAAAAATACAACCCGGTCACGGCCACGTTGGATTTCGGCTGCTTCGGCTTCTCTTCGATCGAGCGCGCTCGTCCGGTATCGTCGAGCTCAACGACCCCGTATTGTTCAGGGGTGTTCACGACATAGCCGAACACAGTGGCGCCCTTGTTGCGGGAGGACGCGGCCGACAGCAGTTGGGGCAACCCATGGCCGTAGAAAATGTTGTCGCCCAATACGAGCGCGACGGAGTCGGAGCCGATAAAATCGCGGCCGACGATGAAGGCGTCCGCCAGCCCGCGCGGAGTTTCCTGCGTCGCATAGGCAAAGCGCATGCCGATTTCGCTGCCGTCGCCGAGTAGCCGATGAAACAACGGCCCGTCCTGCGGTGTCGAAATGATCAGAATCTCGCGAATGCCGCCCAGCATCAGCGTGGACAGCGGATAGTAGATCATTGGCTTGTCAAAGACGGGCAGGAGCTGCTTGGAAACGACCGTCGTCACTGGGTAGAGGCGGGAACCCGTCCCCCCGGCAAGAATGATGCCTTTCATGGCCCCTCTCATTTAATCGCTGATAACATAACATATAGTGTTAAGCGTGCAAGTTTGTTATCAATGCGGAGGTATCATACGTTAACAAATATAAAGTGACGCGAAATGAATGTTATTCGGACCGAAGTTCCCGACGCAGTGGTCATCGAGCCCAGGCTGTTCGGAGATCAGCGCGGCTTTTTTCTCGAGACGTATCAATTTCCCCGTTACTCCGAGCACGGAGTCGCTTGTCCGTTCGTCCAGGACAATCTGTCCCGCTCTGCTCAGGGCGTGCTGCGCGGGTTGCATCTGCAAAACCCTTTTCCGCAAGGGAAGCTGGTGACGGTGCTCCGCGGAAAGGTCCTGGATGTCGCCGTCGACGTCCGCGTTGGCAGTCCGAATTTCGGCCGCCACGTGGCCGTTGAGCTGAGCGAAGAAAACAGGCGGCAGCTCTGGGTTCCCCGCGGCTTCGCGCACGGCTTTGTCGTTCTCTCCGAGACCGCCGACTTCTTCTATAAATGCGACGATCTTTACAGTCCGAAGGACGAGGTCTCGATCCGCTGGAACGATCCTGCAATCGGCATCGACTGGGGCGTGGAAACGCCGTCCTTGTCAGCCAAGGATGCGGATGCGCCGCTGCTCGCGGAGATCAAGAACCTTCCTCGCTATGGGCAAGTCTGATGCGGATATTATTGACGGGTACCAGCGGTCAGGTCGGCGGGGCGCTTCGGCCGTTGCTGGACAAAGGTGGTACGGTCATTGCGCCGTCGCGCAGCGCGTTCGACCTTTCGAAGCCCGAAACGCTTGCCGGGGCGCTCGACGGATTTAAGCCTGATCTCATTGTCAATCCCGCGGCCTATACCGTGGTGGATCGCGCAGAGGACGAGCGTGAACTCGCTTTCCTTATCAACGCCAAAGCGCCCGCGGCGATCGCGGAATGGTCGGCAAGGCATCGTGTGCCGTTGATCCATTTCTCGACCGACTATGTTTTCGCTGGCTCGGGCAACAAGCCGTGGCGCGAGGACAGTCCCGCCGGCCCGCTCTCGGTCTATGGCGGGAGTAAGCTCGCCGGCGATCTCGCCATCCAGGCGGCCGGTGGGCCACATCTGATTGCACGCACCTCCTGGGTCTACGCAGCGACCGGCGCCAATTTTCTGCGGACCATCGCGCGGCTGGCTGGTGAACGCGAGGAATTGCGCATTGTCGCCGATCAGACCGGCGCTCCGACCACGGCAAGCGCGATCGCTAGTGTCATTTCTAACATAGTGCTCTCGAATGCATCGAACTTGAGCGGGTTGTTCGCGCGCCACGGCGGTGTGGTCAATCTCACCTGTGCCGGCGAAACGAGTTGGCATGGCTTTGCCACCGCCATCGTCGACGGATTGAAGTCTCGCGGTGTGAAGCTCCTGGTGGAAAGGATCACCCCGATAGCCACGGCCGATTTCCCGACCAAAGCCAAGCGACCTGGTAATTCCAGGCTCGACCTGTCGCAATTGCGAGATCGTTTCGGGTTGGCCCCGCCAACTTGGCAGGAAGCGCTATCGGCGGAACTCGACAGCCTTGTGACACGTCAAGGCGAGCAGGCGGTCTTGACAATGAGAGCATGATCCTAGCTTCAGCGTAGCGCCAAAAAGGCGGACCTGGTTTTGGATAAGATCATGCTCGAAAGGATTAACCCTGGAGTGTATTTCGATTTCTTGAATCAGCTTCCGGCGTTGCGTCAGAATCCCAACGGCAGATCGTGTGCGACCGGCGGACGATTGTATCGGGGAGTTCGTCGCCCCGGCGGCCATGCCAGGCCGCTATAGGGGACACCGTCGCGTGACAATTGCGGATTGTAAGCCGGGTCGTCGTTCAGCCGTTCGCCCCAGCGCGCACGAAGCAGATTGAGTTCGTGTTCGAACCGGCTTCGCCGGTCGGCGCGGTGATCGCTACCCCGGCTGGCGGACTCTGCGTGAATCAATTTCGCGTATGGTGTCAAGACGATGCGCTTGCCGGCCTCGCGCAGCCGCAGGCAATAGTCGACATCGTTGAGCGCCACCGCGAAGCGGTCCTCGTCCATTCCGCCGACGGCGAGATAGTCGTTTCTTCGGGTTGCAAGGCAAGCCGCGGTCACCGCGCTGCATTCGTGCGCCACAAGAAGCTGATCGAGAAATCCAGGGTCATCGCTGAACCGGTCCGTAAAGGCATGCGCAACCGAAAAGTTCATGCCCAACACCACGCCACCGTGCTGGACGACGTCACCGGGCCAGGTCAGCAGCGCGCCGACCGCGCCGACGTCCGGCTCGCCAAGACGCGTGAGCATCTCCTCGAGCCAGTCATCGGAACTCGCCTCGATGTCATTGTTGAGCAGGCACAAGATGTCGCTGTCGAGCGTTGCGGCGGCCTGATTGTTGAGTCTTGCGAAATTGAACGGCCCCTCGATCCGCAATGTTCGAATGCCGCGTCGTGACAGATCGGAAAGAAAGTCAATAGTCTGCGGCTGCGCGCTCTCGTTGTCGACAACAAGGATATCGGCGTGGCAGCGTTCAACGGCAGGCGCGATGGTCTCAAGGCAACGTTGCAGGAGAGAAACGCGGTCGCGCGTCGGGATGATCACCGTCACGCGCTGTTTGGAGAGCGATCGTTTGATTCGAACCGCCGGAAAAAAATTTCCGGTCTGCTGGGTCACGTTCGCATGGATTCCGCGCGCCCGCAGGTGCGACTGGCTTGCCGCGGACAGCAGCGCACCAGCTGTGGTTCGGTCGAGCTTTGGCATGGTCGCCAATGCTCCCGGCAAGTGAAGGATATCTGTTTGCAGAGGACCGATTTGATCCAGCAGGCTGTTGAAAAGGCGGTAGAGGTTATTCGGCCGCGCTGTCTCGATGGCCGCAAATAATGCCTTACGCCGGACTGCGAACAGGTGGGCGCAATAGCCTTGTTCCAGCAACCTTTCGTAATCGAACGCTGGAAAAGCAAGCGGCCAGAGGCGACCGTCGTCAGTGAGAAAGTCGAGGTCACCGTACAAAGCTAATGCATCAGGATGGGAGTCGAACGCAGCCGCGATGCGTGCAAGAGCGGTTCGTTCCAGCGACACGCCCGCCATGGTCGCGACGATGTAGTCCGCATCGGGTGCGGCGTCCTCGAGAAACTCCAGCATGGCGTCGCTATCGATCGACAGCGGCTGGCCGTCGATTGCGCCAGCGGTCCAATTCTCGTGGCTTTGCGCTTCGAGGCTGGCGAGCGTCTGTTGGGTGCCGGAGCTTCCAGCAATCACGACAGCCAGCCGAAGCGGGCTTGGCTGAGGCTCTGGTAACGGAAAGCGCTCGCGCCAGTCGGCATAGTCATGCAACGGCAGCGAGGCTGGAATAAGCCGGTCATAAAGTTTACCGCGCAACCGCTCAGCGGCATAGCCGCCGATGACATCAATCATTCCGGCTAGGCCGTCGGGAAACGCCACAAAGGTGGCTGCTGCCGGAATTTGTTCGCCATCCTCTTTCCGCAGCAGGATTCGATGGACTCTTCCGTCGGCGAGACGTTGCGGGACGTGGAAATCGAATGCGCGAACGTTGCGGGACGCGCCTCCTTCGGCATCGCCACCGATGTGCGTCCAGGCCGTGGCGCGGACCTGCGCGACGGACTCCCCGTCGACGATTGCTTCCAGAGTGACGACGATCTCGCTATCGATCCACCCTTGGAAGTGCAGGCCGCCCAACCAGCGCAGCTTGCAGGTCGGGCGAAGATCGGCTCGAAACGTCGTGTCATTCTCAAGGTCTATGGGATTGCCGACGGGAGTTCCGAGATTGGCGAGTCGCGCCGAAAGATGACGCGCGGCATGGAGCAGTTCGATGTCAATGCTCACAGCGAATCCGCAAGTGTTACTTCGGTCTAGTTCAGAGCATTCCGGCGTGAACGCGTCGGCGTAAGCAGTCTTCAGCACCAGGCCGTCGAGGAGGATTTCGATCGTGAAGCGGTGTTCCGGCGCATCCGGATCGAACACGAAACCGGACACGGTGCCGTCGTCGCCGAGCGCGAGCCGGCTGATCAGCTTTGGCTTGGTGATCTGTGCCTTGCGAGCCCGGATGACACGCGTCATGTCTAGGACAGTCCGGCCCACGCGATAACGGCACCGACAAATTCCTCGTCGTTCGCGTCGCCCGGGATGGCAAGATCGCCCTTTCGCGGTTTGACCGATCCGGCTGACCAGTCGCGGTATGCGACAGGTATCGAGGCTCGTCTTGCGGTTTCGATCAGAGGATGACCGAATGCCGGTTCGTCAAAATCCGTCAACAGCCAGCCAGGGTTATGTGGCGCCAGCACATCGCCGATCTCGTCGGCTGCGATCTTGCCGGTAACGAAGACATTCGGGCAGGACATCAGACGCTCATCGTCACAGGTCACGCCGGCAACAACGATCGACCGTCGCAAGTCATCGACCAAACGTCGTATCAAGTGGAAGGATGCCGGGGAGGGCTCGGACGGCACGATGGCAAGCGATCGACTCGCGCCATGGATCGGCTCCACGGTCAGCGGGCGGGTCGGCCAATCCTGAAGGACGATTTTGCGTTCGGGCCAGCGAGCCTTCGCAAACGCCTGGGCGTTCTTTCCGGGAACAAAAAGCTGAGTCTCATCGGGAAGCGACGTGATCGCTTCGCTCAAGGTCCCTGACGTAAGCCACGTATGGACCGGAAAGCCAAGATTCCGTATCAGGTCGATCAACTGAGGTAGTGGGCTCGGTTCGATAATCTCGACTCGATCGGGGCGCAGCCGTGTGATGATGGCAGCCGCCTCGGTGGCGCCTGTCTCAGTGCCGACATTCAACTGAATGGCTTGTGGGCTGCTTCCATCTGCGGCTCTGACATGAATGACATCCCGTTCGCGCGACAGGAAAATCGCACGCTCGCCACGCTCGCCGAGGTGGCGTGCCCGCTCCTCAGCAACGGCAAATCTCCGTCGATTTCCGAGAATCAGAACGGAAGGCTGGCAGGGCCATTTTAACGCCCGGTCGAGCTTCGCACGCGCCGGTCGCAACGGATCAGCGATCTCGAATGCGCGACATTCCCGCCGATAATCGGGAAATCGCTGGTCAAGCACCTCCAGATTGCGAAGCACCAAACGTCGCTTCTCGTGCTGGAAAGATTTCGAGCCGTGATGTCCGACATAGACTGACGGCGCGCAGACGTTACGAAAACCCTTGCCGCGCGCGCGCAAGCAGAGATCGACGTCCTCAAGATAGCCTCGTTCGAAGTTTTCCGATAGCGCGCCAATGGCCTTGAGACAGTCGCGCGTGACATAGAGACAGAAGCCAATGCCGCTCGGCACGTCGGTAACATCACCGGCATTGGCGATGCTCGCGATCCGGTCGATCTCAAGAATTCCTTCATAGCTTTGCATCGGATTGACATTGTTCGGTACTGGAAACGAAAAAATGTCACCGTTGTTCGACAAGGGAGTGACTGTTCCAATATCCGGTGCGGAACGCGCTACGTCCGCCAGTCTCTCAACGAAGTCCGGCGGCACAAGGGTGTCCGAATTGAGCAGAACGACGTCGCCCGCCAGTACGTTCTCCAGCGCGCGATTGATCGCGCCGACGAAACCGAGATTGCTCTCGTTCACGAGGAGATCGATCGTCCCTCGGGCGGCAAGCTCGCTGAGATAGCGCCGCAACTCCGGTTCAGGGCTGGTATCGTCGATTGCCAGGATACGAAAAGAAAGTTTCCCGGTCGTATTCGATGCGCGTGCCTTGATGAGGCTGTCAAAACAGTCCAGCGTCGCCGCTACGTCCCGGTAAACCGGAACGATAACGGTGGGTGGCGAGGTGTCGGATCGGGACGAGGTTGAGCGGCACGCTTGGCTTGGCAGGTCAGGTGGTGAAGACAGGTTGGGAGCCAGCCGTCGAACCCGGAAGATCTCGCCGTCGCATGTCAGCGTCAGCGCCTGAGGCGCTCGCGACGTTGGACGCCGAACCAGGAACGCCGCTGCCTGAACGTCCACGCTGGCCAAGGGGTGAAACGGGTCGGGCTCGAGCTGGCTGATCAGTGCGCCGTTTTCGACCCCCACGCTCACTTCTACGGCGTTCGCTGTGGTCCACGCGATCCAGCCGGTCACGTGGTTGTCAAATACCGAATAGGCAGCCCAATGCCGATACCCCGCTTGTCGGAGTTCCTCAATGGCAAGGCGCAGGACTGCCGGATTGCTGTCGCGGCCGATCAGATCGGCGGCTGCGGTGCGCCGTCGATCGTCGGTGGCCCAGGCAAACATTCTGCGGTTGGCGGCAAGATCGGATGGATCGACGAGGAGCGCTTCGGCGAGATCAGCCATGGCCGCTTCCTTGCGTTCGAGTCTCCAGTTCGCCTCCGCGCGGAGAACGAAGCAATGTGCAGCCGATGATGGATCGACCCGGCAACGTCTGTCCGCGTATTTGAATGCAGCAAAATAGTCCTTAGCCGTTAACGCTTGCGCGGCCATGCGTTCGAGCATGACATACGAGGAATATGCAGCACGGTCCTGATTGTCAGTGACGGGACCGAGAACCATCTGACGGTGTCCTGACAAGTTGGCGCTTGGCCGGAGCTTCAAATCCGCAGCCGGCCTCCAGCGCGCAATCCGAAAAGCGATGATCGGCTTCTATCTGGCGGCGCCCGCCTGACGCTGCTGGCTGCGGAAGACCCGCACCCGTGCTGAACCGGCAGACTTGCGTGGTATTGCAGACGTTGCAACCACCTCCGCAGGCGCACTACGCTCGATCCCGATGCGAATGCCGACCAGGGGTTCGCGGCTGGTCGGACCCGATAAAACCACGCGTTTGCCAACTGCGCGGAGAGTGGGCGCATTTAAAAAACCTGCCTCGGCCACAAACTTCAGTTCATCGGTGCCGCTCATCTCGAGAACCACGCCAGTAAGGGGCAGGGCCCGGCCGCGCGTGCCTGCATAGGTGCCGAGCGGCACCATCTTGCCGCTGCCAGTCTGACCGTTGGCGAACTGGACCGCGTAACGTATATCGATGCTCGCAGGTTTGTCCGGCCATTCCAGCGCCACGCCTTCCACGCGAGACGGCGCGGCCGGACCAGCAATCCACGCATCCGGACCGACGACAATGTCGCCGCGGCCTGCAACGTGGCCGAGCACCTTCAGACCTTCCGTTGCAACATGCAGCCCCACGCCGTTGCCTGAACTTGCCGCGTCGGGAATCCGTCCGGCCTGGATTTGTTCGACGCGCACGATGGCAGATCGCGATCCTCCTGGTCTCGTCGGCCGGACCTGAACCTGCAAAGTCGCGGGTGTGTTAATCCGCACGACCAGTCCAGAATTGGGACTGTATAAAATCGGTTCGGTCGCATCTGGATGCAGAATGATCTCCATGCGGCGCTCATGCCCCTGGGCCGGCGCGACGATTACGCGAGGTGGCGAGACAGAGTCGTCGGCGCTTTTGTAATTGATGAAGAAAAGCCCGCGGTCGAGACTCAGATTTTTCTGTTGCTCAGTCTCGTTCGTCATGCCCCGAAACAAATCCACCAGCCATCTCCCTCAATCGTGCCAATTCGTCATGCACCACCGGCTGTCTCAGAAAACCCGCTGTCGTGAAATCACGGGAAGACGATCAAACCGCGACGCAACCACTATAGACATCATTTCCGTTCTCAAGTTGTCGATCCCGCGATTGCCGTCTCTCTGAGAAAACGAAGCGGCCGGGATACATCAATTTCTCTCCGAGATACCGATGCGAATCATGTTCCTAGTGGCAGTCGTGGTGAGCACCATGACCCCAGTAAATGATCAGGCCAACAAGGTCGTCGATTTCGTAGGCGAAAGAGATCGCCGGATGTCCTCAGCCTCCACACTCAGCGATGCGGCCATCTTGCGCAACCTGTCGTTCTCGACTTTCAGCAGGATGATGGAGTCTGCGATGCTGTCGACGGAATCCGGAATATCCTCAACGCTGCTCAAATCCGGGTGCGGAATCTGCGGAAGATAATCGGAAACATGTTGTTTAAACTTGAGCCTCATCGCGAATGTCCCGCGCTAGCCATATTTATGGGTGATACGGCGACTTCGTTATCCGTGTCCATCCGGTCTCGACTATTCGACGACTTTTAGGGCAGGAAGATGTCAGACGGAAGTGAAAGCTGAATGAACAAGCATCGAGTTATTTGGAACTTGTCAACGTGCAAACATTTAGACGAGATTGTCTCGAAGGCATCGACGATGAGAAGGGACCGGAGATGGAAAGTCTTTCTAAGTAGCGATACGCATGCTTTAGCGCGATCCTGACCAGAGATATCACGCCGATGAAAATTTTATTCGTGCATAATAATTTCCCGGCGCAGTACCGAAATCTCGCGGCGGCGTTAGCGAGTGAGTCAGGATTTGAACTCGCCGCGATTGGTGCATCGAATGCGCAGCCGATGCCTTCGGTCAAGTTGATTAAATATGCTCTGCATGACGCTGACGTTTCAGGCACGCATCCGTTTGCCAGACGTTTCGATCTTGAATGTCGTCGCGCTGAGCAGGTGCTTTACAGCCTTTCAACACTGGCGACATCGGGATTTACGCCGGATGTCATCCTTGCCCATCCCGGATGGGGCGAAACGCTGCCGTTGCGCACCATGTTTCCCAAGGCGCGGCAAGTGGTCTATTGCGAGTTCTTCTACGGCGCCGAAGGTCGCGACATCGGCTTCGATCCGGAATTCCCAATCTCGGGCCTGGATGGCCATATCGGGTTGCAGCTCAAGAACGCGACGACCTTGCTTGCATTAGCTGATTGCGATGTCGGAATTTCGCCGACAAATTGGCAGCAGTCGACTTTTCCAAGGCATTATCAAAGCAAGATCGAAGTTATTCACGAGGGGATCGATACATCGCGCGTGCGACCTGATCCCCAGGCGCGTCTGATGCTTCCAAACGGCCGTCAAGTCGGCCGCTCAGATGAAATCGTGACATTTGTCGTGCGTAACCTGGAGCCGCTTAGGGGTTACCATATCTTCATGCGCGCGCTTCCGGAAATATTGAGGCGGCGGCCCAACGCACAGATTGTCATTATCGGCAGGGATGGATTGTCGTATGGCCTTCCTCCGCCGGCGGGCAGCAATTGGAAGTCGATTTTTCTGCAGGAGGTGCGCGATCGGATCGACATGTCGCGCGTTCATTTCATGGGCGGAGTTCCGTACAGCACTTTTATTGCGGCACTTCAGGTGTCATCTGCGCATGTCTATCTGACGTATCCCTTCGTGCTGTCGTGGTCTGCGCTGGAAGCGATGAGCGCCGGCTGCCTGGTGATAGGGTCGGATACCCCGCCTGTGCGTGAAGTCATCAGTTCCGGAGACAACGGCCTGCTGGTTCCTTTTTTCGCGGTCGATGAAGTGGCTGCGCGGGTCGTTGAGGCGCTTCAGGAACCCGATCGGTTTTACGCCATCAGAGAGGCTGCCCGGCAATTTGTCGTCGAGCATTTCGACGCGGAGCGGGTATGCCTGCCGCAAATGCGTCAGCTTCTTGACCTCAACGAATCCCCATCATCGGCGGCTGCCCGACGAAACGTCTGGAGAGGACGCTCGGCGTCGGAATGGCCTAAAGCCGCCCGACGCTCCCGCAAATCTATATCGCCGCCCAAGGTGGAATGGTCAGACGAAGGTTGTTCCGGCCGGACTGGCTGAGACCATGAATGGAAATAATTTTGATGGATTTGAAAGAAGAGTCGTTCTGAAAAAGAGTCGTTCTGGTGAATGCGATTTTTTTTATTCGTTCTAAAATCATCGACGAGAGAATCTCTCCGATCACATATCCGATTTATTTTCAGGCATGTCTGATATGTGAGTGAAGTCATCGATCGTAAAAGCCGCGCCTGAAAAGTCATCGTCGCTGAAATAAGCGCTGCGTGAAATCAGGACAGGAATTCCCGCGGCCGATGCCGAAGCGAGACCATTGCCGGAATCTTCGATAGCAAGGCATTGCGATCCCGGCAGATCCAGTTGGGAAAGAACCTTGAGATAGACATCCGGTGCAGGCTTCTTGTTCCGCACCTCGTCCCCGGCGACAATAGCCACAAACCACTGTGCCCAGTCCTTGCCCAGCGAGACTGTCAGCAACGCATCGATATTGTCGCGCGAGGTCGTGGTCGCAATCGCCAGAGGCTGCGCGCGCTTTCGTGCCGCGGATAACAGGGCGTGAATGCCCGGCCGAAGCGAACAGCCGCCATTGGTTACCAATTCGGCGTATAGCCTGGTTTTGGCCTGATGTAATTCCGCGATCTCGCGATCCGACAGCTGTGGAGAAGCCCCATTTTGCGACGCGTCGAATGCGCGGATACGTTCCTTCCCACCTGTCACGCGCAGCAATTCCTTGTAGAGGGTGCGGTCCCAGCACCAATCAAGGCCAGCTTCGGCGAATGCGGTATTGAAGGCCTTGCGATGAGCCTCCTCCGTTTCGGCGAGCGTTCCGTCGACATCGAAGATCAAGGCGCTTGCCTGAACGATCAACGCTCTTACGTCATCCAGCGGAATATTATTGGCAGACGCTTCGCTCATTCCATATCACCGGGAGGCAGATCGCAGAAAATCATACGATCGATATGTTATCTCCGCAGCTGTCGCCGCAGACTCGTTGCAGACAGCGAAACATCGGCGCCTGATATTTACGCCACCATCTCCTTGGTCTTCTCGGCGCGCTTGCGCTCGTTGGGATCGAGATGCTTCTTGCGCAGGCGTATCGACTTCGGCGTTACTTCGACGAGTTCGTCGTCCTCGATATAGGCCAGCGCCTTTTCCAAAGTCATCTTAATCGGCGGTGTCAGCCGCACCGCCTCATCCTTCGATGTGGTGCGGATGTTGGTGAGCTGCTTGCCCTTCAGCACGTTGATCTCGAGGTCGTTATCGCGAGTGTGCTCACCGACGATCATGCCGCGATAGACCTTCCAGCCGGGCTCGATCATCATCGGGCCACGATCCTCCAGCTTGAACATCGCGTAGGCCACAGCTTCGCCCTGTTCGTTGGAAATCAGCACCCCGTTGCGGCGGCCTTGAATGTCGCCTTTGTAGGGCGCGTAGCCGTGGAACAGCCGGTTCATGATCGCCGTCCCGCGGGTGTCGGTGAGAAGTTCGCCCTGATAGCCGATCAGGCCGCGCGTCGGTGCGTAGAAAACCAACCGTAGCCGGTTGCCGCCTGACGGCTTCATCTCCGTCATTTCGGCTTTGCGCTCGCTCATCTTCTGCACCACGACGCCGGAATGCTCCTCGTCGACGTCGACCACGACCTCCTCGATCGGCTCCTGCCATTCGCCGCTCGCCTCGTCCTTTTTCAGCACCACGCGCGGCCGCGATACCGATAGCTCGAATCCCTCGCGCCGCATGGTCTCAATCAGGATCGCGAGCTGCAATTCGCCGCGGCCAGATACCTCCATCGAATCTTTGTCCGCAGCCTCCGTCACACGTAGTGCGACATTGCCTTCAGCCTCACGCAGCAATCGATCCCGGATCATGCGACTCGTCACCTTGCTGCCCTCGGTGCCAGCCAGCGGCGAATTGTTGACCATGAAGGTCATGGAGACAGTCGGCGGATCGATCGGCTGCGCGGGAAGCGGCTCCTCGACAGCGGGATCGCAAAAGGTGTCGGCTACCGTGCCCTTGGTCAATCCTGCGATGGCGACGATGTCACCAGCCGTTGCTTCCTCGAGCGGCGTGCGCTCGAGACCGCGGAAGGCGAGGATTTTCGAGATGCGGCCCTGCTCGATCAGTTTCCCGTCCCGCGCCAGCACCTTGATGCTCTGGTTCGGCTTGATCATGCCCGAGGAGATTCGGCCTGTGATGACACGGCCTAGATAGGGATTGGCCTCGATGATCGTCCCGATCATGCGGAAAGGTCCGTCCTCCACCTGCGGCGGTGGGACATGCCGCACGATCAAGTCGAACAGCGGTTGCATGCCGGCATCCTGGGGTCCCTCCGCGCTATCTGCCATCCAGCCCTGCTTTGCCGAGCCGTAGAGGATCGGAAAGTCGAGCTGCTCGTCGCTGGCCTCGAGCGCCGCAAACAGATCGAACACCTCGTTGATGACCTCGGTCGGACGGGCGTCCGGGCGATCTACCTTGTTGATGACGACGATCGGCTTCAGCCCGACCTTCAGCGCTTTGGAGACCACGAACTTGGTCTGCGGCAGGGGACCCTCGGCCGCATCCACCAGCACCAAGGCGCCATCCACCATGTTGAGGATGCGCTCAACTTCACCGCCGAAATCCGCGTGGCCGGGCGTGTCCACGATATTGATGCGGATGTCGTTCCATTGCACCGAGGCGGCCTTGGCGAGGATGGTGATGCCACGTTCGCGTTCCAGGTCGTTGGAATCCATGGCGCGCTCGACCACACGCTGATTGTCGCGGTAAGTGCCGGACTGCTGGAGCAGACGATCCACGAGAGTGGTCTTGCCATGGTCGACGTGAGCGATAATCGCGACGTTGCGGAGATTCATGGGTTGATTCTTCTTCATCAAGAAAACCGCGCATCGCCCCGGTTTTGGGCGGCGGTCTTATTTACGGGGATAAGGTCACGAGAAGGGCGCGGCGTGATCGATTCACGCGGCAAAAGCGGTCAGGGATTCGTCGCTTCCGGCCAGGTCATTGCCACTTCTTGTCTGAAATGCCGAATATAGGTGCGAACAGCCACATTGCGGCTCCGGCGCTTTCGCTGCGACGCTATATAGCCGGAAATCCTCAAAAAACAATGCGTCGTTTGCCGTTTGGCGGACTCATTTTGCAGATGACGGGAACCGCTTTGGTGCTTCGGTCGGGTAAACGCCACGCAAAACCTCTTCAAAATGGTTCCTTACGGCGTCGTTGCAGAGACAAGCGCGAGTAGCCAAGGCTGCCCGGTCGCATACCAGAATGGCGCCTCGCCGGGTCGCCAGAACGCCTTCAATCTTGAAGGTCTGGATCACGCGGCTGGTATAGCTGCGCCCGACACCCAGCATGGTCGATAACTGCTCGTGGGTAAGTGGTACGAGATCGCTGCCGGTACGCTCCATCGCCGAGAGGATCCACTTGGCCGTGCGCTGCTCGATCGAATGAATGGCGTTGCAGGCGGTGGCTTGAAAGACCTGCGCCAGCATGCAGTCGGCATAACGCGCGAAGAGATCTTGCAGAGTGGGGGATTTTGTTTTTGCGGCTTCCAGTTTCGCAACCCGTAACCGCACGAATGGCCCGCCGACCTTGACCATAATGCGTGTATAGGCTGGCAGATGGCCGTGACTAACGATGCCGCCGACCGCCCCCTCCCGTCCGACCAGAATGGTTTCGACATCGCGGCCATCCTCGTTGGGGACGAGATAGGACGCGAGACTGGATCCGCAGGGAAAGTGGACGGTTTCGACATCGTCTCCCGGATTATAGAGCAGGTCGTCATTTTGACTGCTGACGGTTTCGAGACTGGACTTGATCAGTGTGAAATCGGTATCGCTTAGCCGACGCAGAAGGTTGTTGTACGGTCGGTCCTGCTGGTTCGTGTCCTGTGCCGCCATGCTGCGCCTTTCTTTTTAGCGCTTCCTAACGCAAGCGCGTATTAAGTTATGTGCAGAAGTGAACAGACAAAGCTTTACCGCTATGGTCAGTTCCATGCGGGAACCGATTAGGTCGGGTTCCAGCCGAGTTCGTTGCCGTGGCGTTCGGACGGACACTTCGTGGAAGTTATGGATACCGTTGTTCCCGATGATCCGGCTTCAAAGCCAGCCGGCATCCCTCGCGACGTGTTGATCGTTGAGGACGATGTCATTATCGCGATCGACGTTGAGCAGACCATTGCGGAGTTTGGCGTGACGTCAGCCCGGACTGCTTCAAATGTGGCGCAGGCGCTGGCCATGATCGCAGAACGTGCTCCCGACTTCGTGCTTCTTGACGTGGGTCTTTCGGAAGATAAAAGTTTTGCAGTCGCCAATCGGCTGGCCGTGTTGAAGATTCCGTTTGCTTTCGTGACCGGCTATAGCGGCGACAAAGCCTTTCCAGCGGAATACTCGGGTCGGCCCAGACTTTCGAAACCGTTTTCGCGCGATGAATTGTTCGCGATCTTGTCGAACTGGCGAAGCTGCAACCCGGGCTAATCCGAGCATCGTCTGCGGTGATATTACGGTTTTTCCGACTCAAAACCTGAGCGTGCAAGTTGTGCCCATCTCATGCGCTAGCATCGAGGATACCATCCAGACCGCGCACTAAACGCCGCACTTGCTGATATGGTCGCGCGAAACCATGGGAGGATGGCGCATGGCCATGTCGGAAGTGGAGAATGCAAGAGCGAGGCCGTTTGCGATCTGGACGATCGGTTTCAGACCGTTCTTCCTGATGGCTGGCGTCTGGTCGGCGGTGGCGCTTGCCGGATGGATCGCCATGCTCGCAATGGGGCTCACGCTGCCCAGCCGCTTCGATCCCCTCACATGGCATATCCATGAAATGCTGTTCGGGTTCGTCCTGGCTGTGATCGCCGGTTTTCTGCTCACCGCGATTCCGAACTGGACCGGCCGTGCTCCGATCAGTGGCCTGCCGCTCGCTGCACTGGCGCTGTTGTGGCTCGCGGGTCGCGTTACGTGTCTCGTTTCAACGTCGATCCCGCTCGGGCTGGCTGCGGCAATCGACCTTGCTTTCCCATTCGTGCTTTGCGGGGTTGTCGCTCGCGAAATCATTGTGGGCCGCAACTGGCGCAACATGGTCATGCCGGTCCCACTTGCCGTGCTCGGCGTCGCAGACCTTCTGATGTATCTGGAACTCGCAGGTTTTTCGGTACCCGCGGGTCTGGGATGGCGCCTGGCGCTGACCGCGATCATCGTCCTGATCTCGGTCGTCGGCGGTCGGATCGTCCCGAGCTTCACGCGTAACTGGCTCGTCAAGAAAAATGCGCCCCGCCTTCCGCCCGAACACGGACACATCGATAGCCTCGCACTTGTAACACTCCATGCGGGGATGATCGGATGGGCGATTTTTCCCGAGATCTGGCCTTTCGGGTGGCTGTTGCTTCTTGGCGCGGCGCTCAATCTTTGGCGGCTCGGCCGCTGGCGCGGCATGGCCGCCAGGGCCGAGCCGCTATTGACCGTTCTTCACACCGGATATCTGTGGGTCATCGTCGGGGCGGCTTTGCTGGGCGTTTCGATGCTGACCGATCATGTGCCTCAGGCCGCGGCAATCCACGCGCTGACCGCCGGCGCCATCGGAACGATGACGCTTGGTGTCATGACCCGCGTTTCACTCGGCCACACCGGACGCGCCCTCACATCGGATCGGATCACCGCCTTGATCTACCTGCTCGTGATACTCGCCGCCATCGCGCGGGTGGCAGCTTGGGATAGTGGATCGTCAGCGATGTTGATCGAGGTTTCGGCTGCATTGTGGATCAGCAGCTTCGGCCTATTCGCGCTCCGATACGGACCGATCTTGGTGGCGCCCCGCGTGCAGCCCGTGGACGTTCAGCCCGGCAAATAACAAAGTTATTCGCCGGGCGGCGAGTGCTGGCGCGGTGCGCAACCTCGGGACATTCGTGGCCTTGCCGATCTAATCGTGTTTATCGGTCGACGTTGAGCACCGCGCCCGTCGTGGCATCGACGTCGACTTCCATATACTGGCCGGCTGCGTCGCGGCCTTCGATCTGCCACTCATGACCGGCGAACTCCGCGTCAGAGACAGCGGTAATACCGACTTCAAACGCGACGCCAAGCGCCTCTTGCATCGAGAGAAGACTACCGGAGTCATAGGCCATCGCCGGAGTGGCCGCGCCGAGGGAAACCGCGGCAGCCATCGACAGAATGTACTTTCGCATGTGGAAGTCCTTGTCGAGGTCATCAAGCTGTGCACGTCGCAGTGCAACATCAATGAGAACCGAGAGCCCTGCATTGCGTTCCCGTCCCCCACGCGGCAAATTTGAGCGAGTGGGCGGGCGGCCGTGGCGTTTTTCTGGCCATACCTTGGCGAGCCAACATGCGGGTCGTCGCGATCGGATGCCGAGATACCTATGCTGAAGATGTGTGGCGATCAACTCCTGCATCTGCGCTGCACCGACCCCGTCGCGCTGCAAGAATTACCGCCCGGATAAACTTCCGCTTTTCTTATCGGCCGGTGGCGGATCGATCCGACATTGCATTATGCAGTGCAGCCCTGTGCCGAGGAATGCGATCTCCGCTTTCCCGTCGAACGCCCGCAGACCGGCATTCAGAAGCTGCGTTCCAAACCCCGGCTTGCCCTGCGCAGTGATCATAGGCCCGCCTGATTCGTCCCAGACGATTGACAGCAGGCCGTTGGTTACAGTCCAAGACACATGGAGCAGGCCATGGGGCGTGGAGAACGCGCCGTATTTGGCGGCGTTGGTGGCGAGTTCGTGAAACATCAGCGCCAAACTGACCGCGAGCTTCGTCGGCAGAAAGAGGGGGCCGCCGTTCAGCGTAAACCGGACGTGGCCGTAGGGGCCGAGCTCCGAGCGTAGCAGATCGATGATATCGCAGCCACGTTCGTCGGTGCGTGCGATCAGGTCATCGGCTGTGGCCAGCGCGCCGAAGCAGCCGTCGATCTTGGCCCGGGCCGCCGGATAATCGTGAAGCGCCTGTCTGCTCACCGCATGAATAGTGGCGAGTTTGTTCTTGAGGCGGTGGCGCAGTTCTTCCACCACGAGTTCGCGATAGCGCTGTTCCTTTTCGAGTTCGGTCGTGAGTTCGCGGTGATGGACGACGAGAGAACGATGGCGTCGCACCCCCAGGATGATGAGCGCCGCGACGACAAAATAGATCGCCATAAGTATTGCCGCGGCCATAACCTGTGGCGCCTCGCCGAAATTCAGCATCACGCCGAGAGCTGCGCCGCCAATCGCGGCGGCAATTCCGGCTCGCTCTCCGCCGAACGCGGCTGCGACAAAAACGCCGGGAAGATAGATGCTGTAAGGTACGTCCGTTCGCAGCAGCGAGATGCCGAAGCGGAACGCGGTGGCGAGCATCAGGCAGACGGCCGTGAGGCCGAAACCCAGAACCGCCGGAGGCTCGGAGATTCCCTGCCACCCGCGCCGGAATTCCTCGATCCACTTGGCCATCCGGCCCCCACTGCAATGTCACGCCGGCACCGCTGAAATTCGCCGGGGCAGATGTCTGCAGGCAGCTTAGCTTAAAGGCACGGCCGGCTAGCATACAATCTTTCTTCCGCAAGGGAATTGACCCAACCGTCCTCGAGGCTCGATGCTTTCGAGACAAGCTGATGTGATCCGTTTCCGGTCTGCGGAACGTCCGCAACAGGATGCGTCTGGCCTGGCGGCGATCAAGCGTCACGCCCATGGAAAGAGCAGCTCCCAGCGCGCGTTTTTTGCCGGGATATTGGATAGAATTCGGTATAACTTCCGCTGTCTTCCCTATAGTTCGCTACGCTTCTCATCACGTCAGGAATTTTGGCTGGATTGCCATGGACATATCACATTTAGCCGAACATTTCGGGACCGTCGGCGGGGTGGCCGCTTCGTTCTTTGTGGTCGCCACCTGCACCATGCGGACCATGATCCCGCTCCGTGCTTTCGGCATGCTGGCCAATCTCATGCTGATGATCACTGCGCTTCCGCTCCACAATTTCCTGCAATTTGGGCTTCACGCAGGACTGTTCTGTCTCAACGGCTATCGCTTGCACCAGATGCTTCTGCTCGTGCGCGAGGTGAAGAAGTCCGTCAACAGCGATCTATCGATGGACTGGCTGAAGCCCTTTATGACCAAGCGCAAGTGCAAGACCGGAGAAATGCTGTTCTATAAGAACGAAAAGGCGGAGACGATGTTCTACATCGTCAGCGGCCGCTACCGTCTGGTGGAGTCCGGCATTGAGCTTCCGGTTGGCGCAATAGTTGGTGAGCTCGGCATGCTGTCTCCTTACAACGAGCGCACCCAATCGCTGGAGTGCATCGAGAGCGGTACGGTGCTCAGCGTGAGCTACCGCCAAGTCGAGGAGCTTTACGTCCAGAATCCGGAATTCGGTTTCTATTTCCTGCGGCTGGCCAGCGCGCGGCTGTTTCAGAACATTGGCAGGCTCGAAGAGCGGCTCGCTGAACATGCGGCGCCCGCGGTCATGACGCCTAAGCTCGCATGAATTTCGGCAGAAGCAAAGCCGCAGACGTTCTTCCCGCCATCCGTTCGATGTTCGCGACTGTTTCAGGCGAGAACAACCATCTGATTCCGACGCTGCCGGCGGACATGCCTGAAGAAGCGAGGCGTGTGGCGGTCGATGGCGTGAAACACCTGGTCGAATATCAAGGAGCAGGTTACGCGCAGTTGTATGTCGCCCGGCTTCGGCGGTTTATCGGCCGGCGCAATGTTGATGATAAAGTGTTTGCCGATATCGCGCGTCTGATGGCCGTGCGTATGGCTTATGACGATCCTATCCGCATGGCGCAGCTCAAGCTTGCTGAATTCCGAATGGGTCTGCATGTTCCGTCTGATATTCGCAAGCTACGTCTCGACGAACTGGTGTCCGTGCTCCCAAAACGGGGAGCCGATCCTGTATTCTCGCTGCTTGACCGCCTCGGGTGGCGACACCTGCCGGTCACCATGCGGTTCAGTGCAGCGAGTGGATTGGGGGTTAGATCCCTCAGAATCAAGACGTCGCTCAGGCGATGGCGGCTGTCATCTCTCCGTTATGCCAATGAGCGCGTTTGGGTCGAGCGCTGGCTGCATATGATCGATCGCAGCCTGGCAAAGCAGCCTGCCGCAGTCGCCGCGGTGGTTGCGACGGCCGAAATGGTGCAGGGATACGGAGATGATTACGCTCAGAATCTGCGTAACTGGAATCTGATTATCGACCATCTTGTCAAACCGACCTTCGACGGTGCGATGTGCTGCTCTGATCTGGGTGTCTCAATAGCCGAGGCGCGGGCGGCCGTGGATCGTGATCCTCAGCAGGAATCGTTGAAGCGTGTCATCGCGGGGATAAGGGAGCGGGCCGGTGCCGACACCCGGAGGGTCGATTGAGCGGTGTATCCCGGTCCAGAGATGGCATAATGAAGGTGCTTGAGCCGCTCGATACGCAGAACGCTCGCACAGCTTGCCTCGTTCATGAATATGCGAACTTCAAAAACCGGACATTAGCAGGGGCGTCTGCGTGATACTTCCTTCGTTGTCGTCGTCGATCGCAGTGGGTCCGCTTGTTGGCTGGATGGTCGTGCTGACCATCAAGCATGTGTTGGCCGATTTCGTGTTGCAGAATTCCTGGATGGCGGTCGGCAAGGATCAAAAGACCGGCTGGGCGCTGCCGCTGCTCTCGCACTGTCTCGTGCATCTCGTGTTGGCGCTGGTGCTGATTCTGCTTATCGCGCCACGCTTCTGGTTCATCGCCTTTATCGATTTCGCGATTCATATCGTCGTGGATCGCGCCAAGGGTATCTGTGTCTCCGCCTTCGACGTGACACATCAGCACCCGTGGTTCTGGACGCTGATAGGCGTCGATCAGACACTGCATCATCTCACCGGATTCGGTCTGGCGATCGTCATGGCATTCAACGCGTGACCTGAAATACGTGATCTGGCGACGCACCTGCGAATCGCGAATCGTGGCCCGGTTTGATTCGGAACCGGAATGCAAGTCTCGCCGGCCTGACTTTGCGGGCGTGGTTAACTTCTCGTTAGGGAATTGTGTTGCATCCTTAGGACTTGAGGAGAGTTGCGCATGTGCTCTAGCGCCGACGCTTTCGAGAACGACATCTGCCCAGTCAAGGATGATCTGTTGGGCGCCATGTATCGCGCCAGTGAGCATGGGTTGCCTCAGCTCATTGCCAGCGTCGCTCCGGATGTACGAGCGATGCTGGCACTGTTCTGCTACCACCGGAGCCATCTGCACGCACTGGCTTTGTCAATCGCTTCAAGCTGCACCGAGCGCGATCTGGTCGCAGTCGGTGGCCGCGTCGGTTCCACGCTGTTCGCGCTGTCACGCAACGCACGGCAACCCCATGCTCCGTCGCAGCACGGCCAGCGCAAGCCTATTACGTTGTCAACAAAGCCGCTCAGCACGTTCGTGCCGCTCGACGACCTGGCCGACGACGAGGAGGCTGCGCTGGTACCGGCATAACGGTCGCGCAGCTCAAACGCCTATTTCTTTTCCCTGGTGATGATGCCCGGCAATGTGAGATTGCCGGAAGCGACCTTGTAGGTGCCGGTGACGCAAAGAAGCGGGGCCTTTCCGGCTTCGTTGACCTGCAGATGCGCGGCGACGGCATCAAAGTTGACGTTCTCCGCTCCCTTGACTGGCACGGTAATACGCACCGTTTGTCCTTTAAGAATGGGGCTCATGCCTGGGCTGTCCAACGCGAGAGGCAGGCCGGGCGCGGTGGCCGGCAATAGATCCTGCCCCGGCGAAATGTCCAGCACCTTGAGGCCGCCGGCGCAGCCCTTGTCGCTGGCCAGTACTACCCAGTGCGAATGCCAGCCCGCGCCGTCATTGGTCGGATCGCCATCGCCGTTTTCGTCGAATAGCGGTGTGTCGTCAAAGTCCGGATGCGCGGTAATGGCGAGCGCCAGGATGCCGGAACCTTTAGCAAAGCCGACCGTCGCGGGATCGAGCTTGGTCGGCCAGACGTAGGCGTCGACTTTGGCGCCGGCGAGCTTTCCGACCTTTTGCGGCTTCAGCGAACCGGCATCGCCGCTAACCTCCATGGCGAAGGTGGCAAGCCGGCCGTCGGTCGAGGCGGAGGCGCTGGTGACGTCGAACGCCGGCGGTACGGTGGCATCGGGCTTGGCGCGGATATCGTGGGCGAAAGCGGAGGTTGACAGCGTGCCTTGCAGCAAGATGAAAGCTAACGTTCTCGTGGAGAGCTTGGGCATGGAGGCGAACATAGAGAACTCCAGTTGTTAATATCGAGTCGATACTATATGTCTGATCGACGATCGGGGTGTCAACTAAAAATAGCGAGTCGCTACTATGTTATTATCCAAAGCCCTTGAAGCGGCTTATCTGATTGACCGCCTGGATCGGCTGACCCGCAGCGGCGGAAACATCGCGGAGCTCAATCCTGCGCAGTGGGAGGCGTTGCGCTACTTGTCACGGGCTAACCGTTTCTCGCGCACGCCGGCGGCGCTTGCCGGTTACGTTGGCTCGACTCGCGGGACCATTTCACAAACCCTGATTGCGCTGGAGCAGAAGGGGTTGGCGTCGCGGCAGTCCAGCCGGCGCGACGGCCGCTCGGTCGAATTGGCGCTGACCCGGCGCGGCGAGGCCGTATTGAGGGATGATCCGCTGCGGCGGCTGGCGGACGACATTACGGCCGCCACGGGCGGCGATGCTGGCGAGTTGCTCGCGACGTTACAGGGCATCCTGTCGGCAACGATCGCGAGGAACGACGGACGGGCTTTCGGAGTCTGCCGCACATGCAGGCATTTCCGCCACGATGCCAAACCGGGCAGCGCCTCGCCGCATCATTGCAATTTACTCGATGAAGCGCTCTCCGATTCTGATGGGGGCGCGATCTGTCAGGAGCACGATGCTGCCGCCTGAACAGCAGCTCGATCATGATTCCGGGTCGAAGCGATCCAAAATCACGCACGTGATAGATTCCAGAATTTTGAGAGGTGAGATACGGGCGGAAAGCCGCTACGAACCTTCCTTATCCCGCTCGGGTTAAGCTACTCCCGCAGTGAGAGCGCGCCAATCAGACGGCATCCACCAGAATGACCCGTATGTCGTTGACGTTGGTGAGCGTCGGTCCGGTGAATAGCAGGTCACCGCTGGCTGCGAAGAAGCCGGTGGCGTCGTTGTTGGCGAGATAGACGGCGGGATCGAGGTTCTGCGCGCGCATCGCCCCGTACGTGCGGGCATCGATCACGGCGCCGGCGGGATCGGAGGCATCGCCCGCTCCGCCGTCGGCGCCATCGGTGTCGGCCGCCAGCGCGGAAATGCCCCGCGCGTTCTTAAGCTGTGATGCAAGCGCCAGCGCATATTCCTGATTGGGGCCGCCGCGCCCGTTGCCGCGAACTGTTACGGTGAGTTCGCCGCCGGACAGGATGGCGAGCTTGCGGCCGTCGGCTCGCGCCTTCAGCGCTAGTTTCGCGTGATCCATTGCAACATCGCGAGCTTCTCCTTCGAGATTCGCGCCGAGGTCGAGCACCTCAAAGCCGGCATCGTGTGCGAGTCTGACGGCGACGTCGAGCGAAGTCCTTGGCCGTGCGACGATCTCGAAACGGGTGCGGGCGAAGGCGGCGTCGCCGGGCTTGCAGCTTTCGTTGGCTGGATCGTTGAGGGCATGGCTAACAGCATCGTCGCATACGATTTTGTATTTTGCGACCAACGCGCGGGCGTCTGCCAGCGTGGTTGGGTCGGGCACCGTGGGGCCGGAGGCAATGGCCGTCGGCTCATCGCGCGGCACGTCCGATATCGCCAGCGTTACGATCTCGGCGCGCCTGCCCGTGCGCGCAAGCCGCCCGCCCTTGATCCGCGACAAGTGCTTGCGCACCGTGTTGACTTCGCCGATCGGGGCGCCGGAGCGGAGCAGGGCATGGTTGAGCTGCTGCTTCTGAGCGAACGACACGCCATTCACAGGCGCAATCCAGTTCGCCGAGCCGCCGCCCGAAAGCAATACCAGCAGCAGATCGTCGGCTGTCGCGGTACTCGCGAGGGTCAGACTGACGCCGGCGCTGCGCCAACCCGCTTCATCGGGCACGGGATGGCCGGCCTCGATCACCTTGATTCGACGCGTCGGCACGCTATGGCCGTAACGTGTGGTGGCGAGGCCGGTCAGCCGGGCGGGATCAAGACCGGCAGCGTCGAGATAGTGTTGTTCCACCACTGCGGCCATGGCAGCGGCGGCTTTGCCGGCGGCGAGGCAGATCACGCGGCCTTCCGGCGCGGGTGGCAGATGTGCCTCGAGAATGTTGTCAGGATGCGCGGCGGCGACACTCGCGTCGAAGAGGGCACGCAGCAGCTTGCGATGGTCGGTCATGCTCGGATCTTGCCGAACGGCGCAAGACGTTGAACAGGTCGCATGTCCATCGGAAGCGGACCGAGCCAAC
The DNA here is from genome assembly GCF_031453995.1 of Nitrobacter vulgaris. Classification (NCBI taxonomy): domain Bacteria; kingdom Pseudomonadati; phylum Pseudomonadota; class Alphaproteobacteria; order Hyphomicrobiales; family Nitrobacteraceae; genus Nitrobacter; species Nitrobacter vulgaris. The sequence goes on from NZ_JAVDPZ010000005.1 coordinate 26,321, forward strand.
CATGCTCAAAAAACTTACCTGGAATGTCGGCTCGGGCCATCGCCGTTCGTCTGGAAGAGAGGCACACACTCTGACCGGATGGACGTTCCATGCAGCTATTATCGATATGCTCGAATCTGGATTGTCTCTACCTGATTGTATGCTGGATCAAGTTGCGAATTTCCGCCGCGCTGAGAGATTTTTGCTTGCCTTTACTCTTTCGGCGAACCAACCAGGCTTGTTCCGACTAGAGCGTTTTCGAGCGAAGTGGATGCCGCTCGCGCGATGACAACGCGTCAGATCGAAATCATAGAAGCCACGCTTCCAATCCGCGTCAAAGACGAAAAGTCTAGCGGTTGGAGACCTGTCGAGGCAGCGGTAGGGCAGGTGAGCCCGCGGCATCCGATACCCTGGCAACGGCGCCGCGGCTATTCATCATCGCCTCGAGCCGGTCGCGTTCCTTCTCAAAGCCGGCCAGGATCGTGCCGTCCAGTGATCGCCCCCGCGGAAGCCTGACGCGCATCGGATCGACGAAGCGGTCGTTAACGAGAATTTCATAGTGCACGTGCGCTCCGGTGGAGCGGCCGGTCGAACCGACAAAGCCGATCACCTGTCCTTGCCGGACGCGCTTGCCTGGTTCGAGGCCCTTCGCGAAGGCCGACATGTGGCCGTACGCGGTTTCATAGCCGTTGTTGTGCTTGATACGGACATACTTGCCGTAGCCGCCTTCCCATTCTGCTTTTTCGACGACGCCATTGCCGGTCGCGAAAATTGGTGTGCCATAAGGTGCCGCCCAATCGACGCCGGTGTGCATTTTCACGTAGCCGAGGATGGGGTGGCGCCGAACGCCGAATCCTGATCGCATGATCGCGCTGGCGACCGGTTTGCGGACCAGGAACTTCTTCGCGCTCTTGCCGCTCTCGTCATAATAATCGACGGCGGCGTCGTCGGGGGTTTGGAAACGATAGTATTTCTTGGTCTCACCACCCACGGTGAGCGAGGCATAAAGCACTTCGTTTTTCTCGGTCGTCGGCGTTCCGTCGTCGTCGCCGGCGTAGAAAACGTCGAATGAATCGCCGGGCTGGACCTTGCGCTGGAAATCGATGTCGTAGGAGTAGATGCGGACCATGTCCTCGATGATCGCTGGCGGCACCTTGTCCCGCAGCGCGGTCTCGTAGATGCTTTGATAAAGTCGGACTCCGCGGTCATCGTCGGTGTCGCTGCTGTCGGCGACATCGGCGATCGAATTCATGCTGGCGACGTCGACAGCGACGTAATTGCCGAGATCCGACAGTGCGGCGACAGCCTCGATGGTGGAATCGTTCGCCACGATCACGCGGTAGGGGACGAGTCGCTGGTCGGAGGCCGCAGGCGCCATCAGGACACGCAACTTCTGGCCTTCCCTGAGTCCGCCGTCGCGGCCTCGAGGTCCGAGCGTGCTTGCGATCGCATGGGCTTCTTCCGGCGTTGCGCCCTGGTCCCGCAGCACCGAGGCGATGGTGTCGCCTCTCCTGACCAGATGCACGCGCTCGCCCAGTGGATTGCCGCCGGTAAGTTGTTCGCTGGTTTTCGAAAGCAGCGTGACGTTTTCCGGGACAATACGGGCCTCAAACCCGGCATAGGGGTCTACGCTACCTTCGGCGGCGTAGGCCATTTTGATGCCCGACGTCGGGCCAGCGGTCTCTACCGCAGCCTCGGCCATCGTGTACCGCACACCGCTGTTGCCGCGCCAGTTCGAGGCATCGCGTACCCGCATCAAAACTTCATCGATCGGGATGGTTGCCGCGATCGTCGCCTTCGGGAGGATCGTTGCGAGATCACGGGTCACGAAGGAAACTTCGGCGTCTGGTTCGGCCGCCGTCGCGGCGCTTGTATCGTCTGTGGCAGTGCGGGCGTGGCTACCACCGTCGGCCAGCAGGCGTTGCGCATTGAATGGCGGAATCTTTGCGCTGAGATCGCCGGTCGCCATCAACAGGTTGCCGGATACCCGAACGAAGGGCCGGACCCGCATCACGTCGCGGTTGCCGGCGCGGGTCACGGTCGAGACGCGAATGACCTGCCTTGCAGCGGCCGCCTCGCTCGGCGGCGGCAGGCGATCGCTCTTGTGAAGGCTGGCCTGATGGTCACCGGTTCCGAACGAGCCGCGAAGTCCACCTTCGACGCGCTCGGCTACCCTCGCAAAGGTGGTTTCACCATCGAGCGACGCAAAAACGGCGCCGCCGATAAGAGCCGCGCCGCACAGGCCTGTAAGAATGGTGCCGCTGAACCACTGCACGGAGATGCGGCGGCGGTCGATGACGGCGGCTTCGGATCCGTCCGCAGAAAGCGGCGGCTCATGACCCAGGTCAATGATCCCCGTCTCGCGTCCTCGATCCCCACTGCGTGCTGCGTTCAATCCGCCGTCCCCCAAATTCCTGCAACCGGCGAAACTCTTGCGTATCCCGGCGTCCGACGCCCTCGGGCGAGAGACGAAAGATTCGCGCGCTTCATGCTCAGGGCTCCCGCCGGTTGGCCTGGGTCACGAACATCAACGGCGTCTGAGCCCTCGATGCATTGCGGTCGCCTGGACAAGGCGATGCGACCGTGGATGACCACCGTCTGCTGAAAGCTACCAATTCCTGGACTTAACGAAATGGCCGCTGCCCCTAGCAATCGGCGATTCAAGACTTATTTCTGGAGAACGTCGCAGGAATGTGGCTCAAGTACGGCATTTCGCAGGGCTTTTTGGCCTGCGATGTTGTTTTACCCGATGCAACAATTTGTTGACGATGGGCGTTGACAAGCGTCCGACGGTGGGACTATAAACCGCCCACTGAACGCGGCGCGGCCTTGGGCCTTACCAAGGCCCTTAGCTGTGTCGGTGAAGCTCCTCACTAGGTTGAGTGAATCAACAGCCGATAGCCATCGGTTGTTATTTGTCGTCCGGTGAGTGCTTCACGGATCTTCCAGCGATGGAAGATGGGTCCTTGGACCCGGGCTGTTTGACAAGTGAAGATGAAGAAAGAGAAACGTGGACGGCGGAGTCCTTGCGGGTTTCGATCAATGAAGGCTTCGGCTTTCGTGGATTGAGGCCGGACGAAAGACTTCGGCGGTACACGTTTTAAAGGTTACACCATCGTCATCAGCGATGTGAATCGCGGATGGCTGTTAGCTTCGGCTAACAAAAAATGGTGGGACCTCGTCAAACGTTGTGATCAGCCGGCTCAAAGTTTCAAGTCCAACTTGAGAGTTTGATCCTGGCTCAGAGCGAACGCTGGCGGCAGGCTTAACACATGCAAGTCGAACGGGCGTAGCAATACGTCAGTGGCAGACGGGTGAGTAACGCGTGGGAACGTACCTTTTGGTTCGGAACAACACAGGGAAACTTGTGCTAATACCGGATAAGCCCTTACGGGGAAAGATTTATCGCCGAAAGATCGGCCCGCGTCTGATTAGCTTGTTGGTGAGGTAATGGCTCACCAAGGCGACGATCAGTAGCTGGTCTGAGAGGATGATCAGCCACATTGGGACTGAGACACGGCCCAAACTCCTACGGGAGGCAGCAGTGGGGAATATTGGACAATGGGCGCAAGCCTGATCCAGCCATGCCGCGTGAGTGATGAAGGCCCTAGGGTTGTAAAGCTCTTTTGTGCGGGAAGATAATGACGGTACCGCAAGAATAAGCCCCGGCTAACTTCGTGCCAGCAGCCGCGGTAATACGAAGGGGGCTAGCGTTGCTCGGAATTACTGGGCGTAAAGGGTGCGTAGGCGGGTCTTTAAGTCAGAGGTGAAATCCTGGAGCTCAACTCCAGAACTGCCTTTGATACTGAGGATCTTGAGTTCGGGAGAGGTGAGTGGAACTGCGAGTGTAGAGGTGAAATTCGTAGATATTCGCAAGAACACCAGTGGCGAAGGCGGCTCACTGGCCCGATACTGACGCTGAGGCACGAAAGCGTGGGGAGCAAACAGGATTAGATACCCTGGTAGTCCACGCCGTAAACGATGAATGCCAGCCGTTAGTGGGTTTACTCACTAGTGGCGCAGCTAACGCTTTAAGCATTCCGCCTGGGGAGTACGGTCGCAAGATTAAAACTCAAAGGAATTGACGGGGGCCCGCACAAGCGGTGGAGCATGTGGTTTAATTCGACGCAACGCGCAGAACCTTACCAGCCCTTGACATGTCCATGACCGGTCGCAGAGATGTGACCTTCTCTTCGGAGCATGGAGCACAGGTGCTGCATGGCTGTCGTCAGCTCGTGTCGTGAGATGTTGGGTTAAGTCCCGCAACGAGCGCAACCCCCGTCCTTAGTTGCTACCATTTAGTTGAGCACTCTAAGGAGACTGCCGGTGATAAGCCGCGAGGAAGGTGGGGATGACGTCAAGTCCTCATGGCCCTTACGGGCTGGGCTACACACGTGCTACAATGGCGGTGACAATGGGAAGCAAAGGGGCAACCCCTAGCAAATCTCAAAAAACCGTCTCAGTTCGGATTGGGCTCTGCAACCCGAGCCCATGAAGTTGGAATCGCTAGTAATCGTGGATCAGCATGCCACGGTGAATACGTTCCCGGGCCTTGTACACACCGCCCGTCACACCATGGGAGTTGGTTTTACCTGAAGGCGGTGCGCTAACCCGCAAGGGAGGCAGCCGACCACGGTAGGGTCAGCGACTGGGGTGAAGTCGTAACAAGGTAGCCGTAGGGGAACCTGCGGCTGGATCACCTCCTTTCTAAGGATGGTTCTTCAACAGCTTGCTGTTATCGAACCGTTTTAGAAACATCAGTGGCCAATGATCGTCAGGATCGTTGAGCCGCATTGGCGGGATTTCGCCGTCTTCGTTTCTCTTTCTTCGCGGACGAACACGCGCCAGGGGCGGCGCTTGTGCTCATGATCCGGTTAAGCCGGCGGAGTGCGCTGTCCCTAGTCGCTAGGGGCTTGTAGCTCAGTTGGTTAGAGCGCGCGCTTGATAAGCGTGAGGTCGGAAGTTCAAGTCTTCCCAGGCCCACCATTTGATCAAGTGCAGCATTCGTCTTCTGGTACGGGGCCATAGCTCAGCTGGGAGAGCGCGTGCTTTGCAAGCATGAGGTCGTCGGTTCGATCCCGTCTGGCTCCACCAGATGGTTTGATTGATCGGCATTGTTTGATTGATTTCGTCCGCGAAAACAACGCTTCGCATGTCTCATTTGTTATAGATGGACATGCGGGTTTTCTGACATCGTAAAGAGGAGATCGATCCGAGTCTGGATCGTGGGTCGTGCTGGAAAGCACGGTCTGCGCCCATTCACTATCTCCAGGTCATTTCGGCGCTCGGTCATGTCGTAACGCAAGTTGCGAGGTGAGCGGGTTGTAAATGATCCTGTTAGCGAAGCTTGACCGCCTCGCTATCGGTTCGATCTTACGAAGCAAGCTGGTCTTTCTAATCAATGTCCAGCCGCATGCAGCATTCATCGAGGGTGCGTGTTGAGGGGGCTTTCGGGCTCCTGACGCAGGTGTGCGGACAACATTCTGCCGAGTGTGTGGATATTGATAATGAGAGCAATCAAGTGCCTTAAGGGTGTTCGGTGGATGCCTTGGCGCTGAGAGGCGATGAAGGACGTACTACGCTGCGATAAGCCGTGAGGAGCTGCGAAGAAGCTTTGATCCACGGATTTCCGAATGGGGAAACCCACCTTCGATAGCCGAAACTCTAAGCGCATGATGACGCAAGTCGTCGTGGGTTTGGATTTTCGGTTATCAAGCGAAGGTATGAGACTTCTGAATACATAGGAGGTTTCAAGCAAACCCAGGGAACTGAAACATCTAAGTACCTGGAGGAAAGGACATCAACAGAGACTCCGGTAGTAGTGGCGAGCGAACCCGGACCAGGCCAGTCATGAATGTGAGACAACCAGAACCTGTCAGGAAAGCAGGGCCTCAGAGGGTGATAGCCCCGTATGGGTAATGCAAGCATTCATGCTCGAGTAAGGCGGGACACGTGAAATCCTGTCTGAACATGGGGGGACCACCCTCCAAGCCTAAGTACTCCTCAGCGACCGATAGTGAACCAGTACCGTGAGGGAAAGGTGAAAAGCACCCCGACGAGGGGAGTGAAATAGACCTGAAACCGGACACCTACAAACAGACGGAGCCCAAGATACGTTCTGGGTGACGTCGTACCTTTTGTATTATGGGCCAGCGACTTAATTTAACGAGCAAGCTTAAGCCGATAGGTGTAGGCGTAGCG